>DATLWH010000748.1:0-6097 GCA_035576505.1 Thermoanaerobaculia bacterium
TCTCGCGCCGGAGTGTCTTATCCGCTGCCAGCGATCATCGAAGAACATCTTCCGATAATCATCTTCGTCTCTGTCGGCCTCGGCCGCTCAACCCTACCGCTTGCTGCTGACTGTTTTCTGCCGCGCAGTCTCCTAGCGGCCATTGATCGCGATCCTGCCGCAATGGCGCGGCCGATCGCCTTCCTTCGGCATTCGAAGAATGTCTACTCGCTTTCACAGGCGTTGATCCGCCGCGGCCAATTGCGCCGCAACCGGGGTGAACTGGAGTCTTCGGAACGCGATTATCTGACTGCGCTTGATCTGATCGGTCGGCAGGCCGAACGCGCCGCCGACGTCGCGATCCGGTCGCAGCTGTTCGCTACCGCCACCGAATCCTATGACGCGATCATCACGCTGGCAGCCGATCGCGGCGATCTCGATCGGTGCTTTCGCTATTCGGAGCAGGCGCGTGCCTTTTTGTTCCGTTCCGCAGACCCGAGCGTTCCTGCTTCGTCGGACTGGGCCTGCGTTGCTGACGAAGCTAAACGTCGTAACGATCTGGTCATCGAATATGCGGTTCTGCCTAACCGGCTGCTCGTGTGGTGCTTTGCCGGCGGTCGGATGACGCTGCATGAGCAGCCCCTCGGCGAAGATGAGCTGAAAGAGTTCGTCCGAGCCGCGGAGACGTTGCGGCGGCCAGCGTTGGAACGCTTATCGGGCGTTCTTTTGAAAAGCATCGACCTGAGCGTGCGCCGGAACCTCATCTTCATTCCCGACAAGGAGTTGCGTAGCGTTTCGTTTGCCGCGTTGATCGACCCGGAGACGCATTCCTACGTTCTCCGCAAGGCGACTGTGCGCGTGGTTCCTAGCGCGACGTGGTATTGCAGCCATCCGCAGCGGCTGACCGTTAAGCCCGTGACGCTATTGGCCCTCGGCGATCCGGCCTTCAACCGCCAACTATTCTCATCTCTGAGCCCTCTCCGTCAGGCGGGCTTCGAGGCGATGCAGATCGCCTCGTTGTATGCGCGCCCCACGGTTTTGACGGCGAGCAGCGCCACCCCCGGGCAATTTCTTCGTCTGGCTGGCAAGGCCGACGTGATTCATTTCGCCGGTCATGCCTTCACCGATTCGCGCGATCCTTTGCTCAGCGCGCTGGTCTTGTCGGCCCAGGGCCCCGACGCATCCGGCCTGTTGTACGCGAAAGATATCTTGCGGATGCGGCTGCGCAGATCGCCGTCGATCGTCCTATCGGCATGCGCGACAGCCGGTGGCGCCGCTTATGGGAGAGGCATCAGCAACGTCGCCTTCGCGTTTCTCGCAGCTGGCGCGCATACTGTCGTCGCCGCGACAGCACCTGTTAGTGATGAAGACACATTCTTGCTTTTGCTGGACTACCATCGGCGCATCGCTGCCGGCCAATCGCCGGAATGGGCACTACGTGACGCGCAACTCTCGATGCTCGATCGTTCAGACTCGGACCGCGAAGATATCTCCCGCTGGGGATTGTTTGAAGTGATTGGATGAATCAGAGAGAGGAGAACTCATGAACATCGCCACTATCGTGATTACGGGATTATCGCTTCTAGTACGACCGTCGGCTGCCGACAAGCACTTTCTCAATGCGTTCCTCATCGCGAAAGACGCGAGCGTCTCAACCGACAAGAAAACGCCGATTCCTCAGCATTTCGCGTTCGTCTTGTTCGACATGGCAGACCTCGATACGCGATTCGGCCGAACCACTCGCAAGCCCGACATCGTGTTTACGAAGGACGGTGTCACGTACGGCGTCTTTCTGTTGAAGAAAGAGGTGATCACGCCGGATGGCGACGCCACGGATCCTCTCATGTTCGACGGAGATACCGCCGGCTTGGGGCAGGGCGAAGAACGAGCCGCGTTCAAATCTGGTACAGTCGTTCAACACGATCTGCTCGGGTTGCGGAGCGCCGAATCCAGACGTGGCGGACACCATCGTAGGGGGTGATTTGGGCGCCGCCGCATTCTTTGTCAATGGCCATGTCGCGGCAAGCGCTGTGTCGGAAAAGAAGTGGGGCTTTTGCGTGGCGAAGGGTGATTGCCTGACCGGATTCGATCCGGAGCAAGACACTCCCATCGCGCTTCCCCAGCAGGTGACGGTCGACATGAAGCTCTCCGGCGATGAATTCGTGCTCTTTTCGAGGAAACCCGAGGCGAAAAAAGACCCTAAGACACTCGTTGTTGACCGCAACAAGTCAATCTGGTTCAAGGCGACGGGGGGAGGTGTGCACATCATGATGGGCAGCGCCCCCGCGCAAGACTTGCTCTATCTAGCGTCGGAAATGCCGATTGATCGTCATTTCGAGTACTACTACACTCTCTTAACCAACCAGCCCGGCAAAGCCCATGTCCCCTTCTCGAAGGGCGCGGCATTCGCCGTCACATCCGTCCGCGCAACGCGTTTGAGTCAAACGAAGCAAATGAATGAGGTTGTGCCCGATGAAGCGTTCCTCCATGGCTCGAATTGTCCGCCGATGCAGTACAGTCAGTAACAGGGAGGAGTCCTCATGACACGTGCGGCTGCCGTCGGTGTGATCGCCTGTGCTGCAGTCGCCGCTGTGATGCGCGCCGATTGTCCGAAATGTCCGGCGGTCGCGGTGCCGCTGTACGTCAAGGCGAACGCGCCCGCGCCATTCACCGGTGGGACGCTGCTCGCGTTGATCGAGCAAAAAGCGGAGGCGAGCCGCCTCGACCGGTTGGTGAACGGACTTTGGGACTTGATTTGCGGCCCTGGAGCGAGCACGTTCGAGTCTGCCGCCGCGAAGCTCGAGAAGCCCTTCGACGACGCCGTGGACGAATTACTTCGCAACGAGGTTAGCGGCGGTGTACGCGCGCAATCGATTGGCCCACCATCGTTCACTTGTGGTACCGGCAGCGCAGACCGCGTGTTCACCCGAGGCGGCCTTCGACTAATCGTGTCGCCGCTCCTCCGGACCAAGCCGGCGGCGACCGTCGCCCCCAATGGCACGGAGGTCTGCGGGAATTCGGCGACCGATCCCTGCAAAATCTTGCAGCGACAGTTGTCGCGAATCGGCGTCATCGACGCATGGCGCATAACCAAAGGAGATGGCGTCGTCGTCGCTGTGCTCGATACTGGCGTCGCGTATCGTCATCCGGATCTGACGGATTCGATGTTCGTCAACGCAGGGGCGCCGACGACGGACGGGACAGATGGAAAATACGGTTACGATGCGATTCATTGCAGCGGCGATCCGGATGACGTCAACAGTGACGGCCACGGAACCCACGTCGCCGGCATCATTGCCGCGACACAGGGCAACGCGTTCGGCGGCTCTGGTATCGCGCCGCATGCGGGCATCATGGCTGTTCGGGTGCTCGGCAAGGGAGCGACGGACGATGCGGTGGCGCGCGGACTGAGGTACGTGTTGAAACGACAAAGTGCCGGCGCCAACGTAAAAGTCGTAAATCTCAGTTGGACCAATGATCCGCCGGATGTCTGTACGTCACTTCAGTACGATCTGCTCGATCAGCTCAACAGCGCCGGCATCCTGGTTGTGGCGGCTGCAGGGAACTTGAACGGCGACAACGATTCTGATCGGACGTTCCCGGCCAGTTATGCGCTTCCGAACGTCATCTCCGTGGCAGCATGCGGGGAGACAAGCGACGAGCGATTGTGTGCTTCGAACTATGGCCGCAGGTCCGTCATGCTCGCCGCGCCCGGGTGTAATATTTTCAGTACTCTCCCGCCGGATCGGTACGGTCGGGGCAGTGGCACATCGATGGCGACGGCACACGTCAGCGGAGCCTCCGCGCTCCTATGGTCGTGCAATCCAGGGTTGTCTGTCGGCGATGTGCGCACCGTTTTGGGTAACGGCGTGGTTTCTCCGTACTGGAGCGGCAACGTCTCGTCCAATTCTCGTCTCAGTGTGGATGTCGCCTTCAGCACCGTACTTGGTTGTCATTGACGCGCGAGAGGGCGGTAAGGCGGCGTGCCCGCACGCAAGCGCTGTCGAAAACCGCTTCGTCACGGCGCCGGGAATGGTCATTGATGTGTCGCCGGCCTGTGTGTGGCGGCGCCGTCGGCGGTGCACGCGATTGCCAAGCGAATGCGGCAGTCACACCTGCGTAGGAGCGGCGGACACCGTGCGTTCGAGCGGCGAGCACCGTACGCCGGGCGGCGGACACTGTGTGTCAGGGCGGCAGGCACGATGCGTCAGGGTGGCGGATACCGTACGCCGGGCGGCAGGCACCGTACGTCAAGGCGGCGGACACCTTACGTCAGGGCGGCAGAAACCGTGCGCCGGACGGCAGACAGCGTACGTCAGGGTGGCAGACCCCGTACGCCAGGGCGGCAGACACTGTGCGACAAGGCGGCGGACACCGTACGTCGAAGTGGCGGGTACTGTGTGTCGCGGCGGCGCGCGTGAGATCCCTGGCCTCGGGTTTCAGCCGGGGGAAAATGAGCATCCCCAAGTTGGAAGCCCGCTTTGATCGGGCGTAAGAAGAACGCTGATCGACGACATTCTCCGTCGCCCGCTGAAGCGGGCTCGGAAAGTTGGTGACCTGCATTTCCTCCGGCTGGAAGCCTGGGCCACGGACCTAAAGCCAGCTTCGCTGGCACGATTCGTCAAGCGCGGACTGGACACTCATTTCCGGGCGCTGTAGTTAGCAACGCAGCAACCGCGAGACCACGTAACCGCGAGACCGCGCAACCGCGAGACTCCGCAATGGAATCGTAGGTTGCCCCTTGACATCTCGCCTAAACCGACCCATATGTATTGCCACAAAGTCGAAGATCGTAAGACCTCCGATTTTGGCGGCTGTCGGCGGTACGGGCGTGCTGGATAAGCACATCAGACCTGTACCGGTGCGGGAGTTGAGTTATCTCCTCCTGCCGCGGGCTCTCGAAGTGCGCGCACTTCGGGAAAACATCAACCGGAAGAATCGGCGCGTAGCCGTTCTCTTCCAGCCGGTGGCCGCCTGCACTCGTGCACAAAGTGCTCGTCGTTCCCTCCGGCCTTACCCGCCCGTGGAAAAAGGAGAACGATCATGAAAACCAATCATCAGGAAACCAGGAATCCGGCCGCCGCTGCGGACCTCCCGCAGCCGGCACCGGCATTGACACCCGAGGCAGTGGTCGACGGGTTGCGCGCTTTTCGCGCGCAGATGGGGGAAATGACGCCGCTGACGCGCGCGCAGCGCAAACGGCTGCGCGAGGTCCTGCGCACGTCCAATCCTGTCCTGCAGGCGTCGATCAACGTCATCGATGCGCTCGACAACGTCTCGCAGGCAGTCGGCCAGCAGGCCGATGAGGTGCGTCAGTTGTCCGACGAGGCCAACCGCTGGACGGCGGTTGAGGATGAGCTGCGGACGATGCTGAACGGCGTCGTCGGGGCGAACCTCATTCGCCGCCAGCGCGTCGCGCTCGTCGCCGGGCAGGCGTACAACATCGGTGCGCAGTTGGCGCGCGATCCGGCCAACGCCATCCTCGTGCCGCATCTGCAGGAGATCAAGCGTCTGAAGAGCTTCAAGCGCCGCAAGAAGGCGGCGCCGGCTCCCGGCTCGCCACAGTCTCCGGTACCCGGCACGCCGCCACCTGCGGCGCCCGAATCTCCGGCGCCGGAAGGACCTGTAACGTCCGGCAGTCCTCGGACATAACTGTGATGGGAGGGAGGGAGACCGGGCGCGTGCAAACGCGCCCGGTCGTTTCTTCCCGACCTATCCGAAGGGGAGTGGAAAGCTAACGAGAATGGAGAGCGTGAGGTGAGAACGAAAAGCCGCCAGTTTCTCAACGAGGACTATCTTCGGATCCAGCGCTTCCGGCGAACGTACAGTCCCTGCCCATGCGGAATCCAGCGGCCAACCTCGGCGCCGACGCGGCGGCCCGCATTCAGGGCTTCTTCTTTGCTGACGCCCGCCGCTGCCAGCGACGATTGGACGGCTTGCGCGGTTTCCGTCCCCAGTCCCTCGGTCGGTCCGTCGTAGACAACGTACGGCATCAGCACGTCGAGCACGGCCCTGGCCGCTGCGGCCGCCACGTCCACCGCGAACGGATCGGCCGCATCCGAGCGCGCGCTCGACTTCCCCCGCGTAGCGCCGAACTCGCTCTCCGGCAGCTGCGACT
>DATLWH010000749.1:0-2285 GCA_035576505.1 Thermoanaerobaculia bacterium
CGCGTCTGGAAGGCCGCGACCTCGGCTCTGCGATAGAGGACATCCAGGCACGCCTGGGGCGCGAGGTTCACCTACCAGCCGGAACGACGATCGAATACGGCGGGCTCTATCAGGAGCAACAGGCCTCCTTCCGCGAGCTGCTCGTCGCCCTCGGCCTGGCTATCGCGCTCGTCTTCCTCGTGCTCGTAATCGAGTTCCACTCCTTCGCTCATCCGGCCGCCATCGTCTCCGGCGCCGTGCTGGCTCTTTCCGGCAGCCTGGCCGCGCTCCTGGTCACCCACACGACGCTCAACGTCGTCTCGATGATGGGACTGATCATGATCGTCGGCATCGTCTCGAAGAACGGCATCCTGATGCTCGACACGGTCGAAGACCACCTCCGCTCCGGCGAAGACCTCACCACCGCCCTGCGCAGCTCCGGCCGCCGCCGCTTCCGCCCCGTGCTGATGACGTCGCTCGCCGCCATGCTCGGCATGCTCCCCCTGGCCCTCTCCCTCGGCTCCGGCTCCGAGCTTCTCCAACCCCTGGCCATCTGCGTCATCGGCGGCCTGCTCTTCGCCTTGATGCTTTCGCTGGTGGTGACGCCGGTGATCTACGCGATGATTCGAGGGGAGTGATGGCGCGGTTGCGCGGTTGCGAGGTCAGTAATACCTGGGAATTTTTTCGAACGGTACAAGTGACGCATAAGAGCCTCCGCAACGCGTCGCGGCCGGTGTCATTGATTCCCTGAAAAGCCACAAACACATCTTCTGTATAGCGACAAGTATCCTCGAGCGGCAGACAACAATCCTCAACAAGCCGGGCCATACCCCCAGCAAGCTCCGTACTACGGCCGAGCAGTACCGTACAACCCTCGTGAGGACTGTCGCCTATCTTCGAGAGAACAGTCTCCTATCCCTCACAAGGCACGAAGCATCCTCGGGATGTTCGCAACAAGCTCGGGGATAACCTGCAGTGAGCCGAGGGATAACCCGCACCCCGCCGCGAGGTTGTAGCGCATCTACTCGAGCTCACTGTGACTCTTCTCGGGAGGATGCGCGGTCTTCCGCGGGGTATGAGCTACCCATCTTCGGGATATGACGCACGCCTCTTGATCGTTGCCGACACAATCCCAGGGATATGCGGCCCTCTTACTCGAGGTACCACGCACTGTTGTTCGGCGTATCCAGCACGTTGTTCGGGATAGTTCGGGCAACCTCGCCCGTTACCACAATCCTCCTCGGCATATCCGCGAGTCTCTTCGCCCTTCCGGCGACCATTTGTGGGATACCCTCGGTTCGACTGTCCTGGCTGCTTTTTGTCGCGCTCGGCGTTCAGGCGGCCTTCTGATCCTCTGCCCAAAGCCATCCCACGATCGCTTCCTTGATGTTCTCCAGTGCTTCCTTCTCATCGCGGCCTTGCGACACGCAACCGGGTAGTGCGGGACATTCGACGACGAACCAGCCGTCGGATTGCTCCATCGTGACGTGGAAGATCATGGTGCCGTTATACAGCGCGCGAAACGCTGGCGCTATTCCGTAGTCGTGTTCGTCACGGCGCATCCTCCGGCCGGCCGAACAGATATCCCTGGCCGTAGGCGATGCCGAGGTCGCGTGCGGCGTCGGCGGTGGACTGGTCCTCCACCCCTTCGATGATGATGGCGCAGGAGAACTCCGCGCCCAGCGCGACGATGTTGCGGACGATCTTTGTCCGCGTCGTGTCGGCCTCAAAGAGTGTCCCGAAGAGCTGGCTGATCTTCAGGTAAGAGGGGCGGATCCGCTCGATCAGCGGCAAGTGCGAGTAGGCCACGCCGACATCGTCGAAGGCGAAGCGGGCGCCGAGGTTGCGGAGGCGCTCGATCGCTTCGAAGAGCGCGGGATGCTGCCGGATCTCCTGCTGCTCGGTAATCTCCAGGACGATGCGGGAGAGGTCGATTCCGTTCTTGCGCGCGGACGTCTCCAGCGTCGTGGTGATGCTGATGTCGTCGAGCGCGGCGTGATGGATGTTGAGGAACAGCAGCGGCGCGCCGGCAAAGGTCATCGCTTCGCGCATCGTCCCCTCGATGCAGGCTGCTTCGAGGCTCGCGACCTGTTTTCTGCGCGCGGCGTAAGCGAACAGGAGGTCGGGCCGTTCGAACGGTTCTCCGCCGCGGTACCGGGCCAGCGACTCGACTCCGTGGAGGGATCTGTCGGCGAGGGAGACGATCGGCTGGAAACGCGGCCGCAGCTTGCGGCTGCCAATGATCTCGACCAGCGTCGGTACGAGCATCATCGACGACGGGGTATTGTCGGGCGGCGGGCGCAGGA
>DATLWH010000750.1:0-2150 GCA_035576505.1 Thermoanaerobaculia bacterium
TGCCGGGCGCACATTGGCGCCATGACAATGCAACTCGACGCAACGACCGGCGTGAGGCCGCGCTTTGCCGCGCGCGTGGCACGCTTTGGCAGCGAGAACGCGTTCAAGATCGCACCGCACATCCACCGCGTGGAGGAACGCGGGCAGCGCGTCATCCGCTGCAACGTCGGCGAGCCCGATTTCCCGCTGGCGCCGCACATCGCCGAGGAGTTGAAGCACCTGATCGACCGCGGCGAGACGCACTACGTCGATCCGCAGGGCGTCGAACCGCTGCGCCGCGCCATTGCCAAAAGCGTGGGGGAACGGCGTGGACTGCACATCACGCCAGACCGTGTCGTCGTGTTTGCCGGCGCCAAACCGCCGATCGGATTCTCGCAGCAGGTCTACTGCGATCCCGGCGACGAGGTGATCTATCCCTCGCCCGGCTTCCCGATCTACGAATCGTTCACGCGCTTTCTCTACCTCGAGCCGGTGCCGATGCGCCTGCGCGAAGAAGACGGCTTCGCCTGCGGGGCCCGCCAGATCGAGCCGTTGATCAGCAGCAGGACGCGGCTGATCTATCTGAATTTTCCGTCAAACCCGACCGGCTCGATCGCTTCCCGAGCGCAGCTCGACGAGATCGCCCGCGTCATCCTCGACAAAGCGCCCGCCGAGGCCCGCGTCTATTCGGACGAAGTATACGAAGACATCCTCTACGACGGCGCGCGCCACGAATCGATCGCCTCCTCGCCCGGGATGGAGCAGCGGACGATCATCGTCTCCGGCGTCTCCAAATCGTATGCGTGGACCGGCGGGCGCGTGGGGTGGGCGGTCTTCCCCACCGCGGCGGAGGCGGCGGTCTTCCGCAACTTCAACATCAACTACTTCTCGTGCGTCTGCGGCGCCAACCAGCTGGCCGCGGCGTACGCGATCGAGGCACCGGAGAGCAGGATCTCGATCGAGCGGATGGTGCAGCGGTTTCAGCAGCGGCGCGAGCTGGTCGTCGACGGGCTCAATGCCATCCCCGGCATCCGCTGTCACAAACCGGCCGGGGCGTTCTACGTCTTTCCGAACGTGGCGGGCGTCTGCCACGACCTCGGCGCGGTCGACGCGTTCGAGTCGCTCTCTCACCTGCAGCGCCTGACGAGCTCTCCGGCCACGCTCCTGCAGCTCTTTCTTCTCTTCCGGTACGGCGTGGCCACGCTCGACCGGCGCTCCTTCGGCACCATGGGCCACGCCGGAGAGCACTTTCTTCGCCTCTCCATCGCCACGGCCACCGACGATCTGGCCGAAGCGGTGCGGCGCATCGGCAAGGCTTCCACCGATCGGCGCGGCTTCGCCGACTTCATGCGGGAAGGAATCGTTGCATGAGTGTTCCGTTTGGACCGCGCCGCGGCGTCTGGATCGACCTGACCGGACAGCAATCGACACCTCTCGATATCGACGACGCGCGTGCCTTCGAGACGCTCGACTACGCCTACCGCGCGCTCTGCGCGATGCTCTACAACTACGCGCCGCTCTCCGGGCACCCCGGCGGCTCAATCTCCTCCGGCCGTTTCGTGGCCACCCTGCTCTTCGACGCCATGTCTTACGACTTCGCGCGGCCTGACCGCGACGACGCCGACGCCATCATCTACGCCGCCGGGCACAAGGCGCTCGGGCTCTATGCCATGTGGGCGCTACGCAACGAGATCATGCGCATCGCCGCGCCGGATTCGATGCCGCCCCCCGCCGATCAACTCCGCCTCGAAGATCTCCTCGGTTTTCGCCGCAATCCCTTGAGCCCGATGCCCCTCAGCACACGCCATCAATCAAGAGCGCTCGACGGACATCCGACGCCGGGAACGCCCTTCGTGAAACTCGCCACCGGCGCTTCGGGCGTCGGCGACGGCGCGGGCCTCGGCTACGCGCTCGCGGCCGCCGACTGGTTCGGTGCGAACGCGCCACGCGTTCACATCGTCGAAGGCGAAGGCGGCCTCACCCCCGGCCGCGTGGCCGAAGCGCTGGCCTTCGCCGGGACGGCCTCGCTCAGCAATGCGGTGCTGCACGTCGACTGGAACCAGTCGTCCATCGACTCCGACCGCGTCACACGCGAGGGCGATGCGCGCGGCGATTACGTGCAGTGGGACCCGATGGAGCTGGCCTACGCGAACGACTGGAACGTGATCTAC
>DATLWH010000751.1:0-8299 GCA_035576505.1 Thermoanaerobaculia bacterium
TGCTCACCGAAGCGGGCCTGCTGCCGGGTGCGCTGATGCGGAACGAGCATCTGCGATTCATCGGCCGCGATGTCCATATTCGCGTCGAAGAGACCAACTCGCCGTTTACATGCGAGTTGGAGCGGGGCGCCGTCCTGCGCGTCCCGATCGCACACGGCGAGGGAAACTACTTTGCCGACGAGGCCACGCTCGATGAGCTCGAGCGCAACCGGCAGGTCATCTTTCGATACTGTGATGCCGAGGGACGGGTCACGCGTGAGTCGAACCCGAACGGCTCGTCGCGCAACATCGCCGGCATCTGCAACGCCGGCCGCAACGTTCTCGGCATGATGCCGCACCCGGAGCGCTGCGCCGAGGCGCTGCTCGGCAATACCGATGGTCTCGGCGTGTTCCGGTCGATCGCCGCGGCGATGGCAAAGGTCTGATGGCACGCTGTTTCGCGACAGCGCTGATCGTTGCCGCGTTTCTCCTCCCGGCCGCCGTGCGCGCCCAGGACATGCCGGAAGTGGCGCGGAGCCTGATGGAAGAGGCCGAGCGGGCACGCGAGACCAATCGAATCGACGACGCCATCGCAAAATACAAGCGCGTCATCGAGGTTGCGCCGGCGCTGGCGTCGGCATACGTGAATCTGGGAGCGCTTTACTTCAAGCAGGGGAAGGTGGCCCAGGCCTATGACGTCTTCGTGCGCGGCGTAGCCACCGCACCGGCCGATCGAACGCTTCTCTCCAACGCCGCGGCGGCCGCGCAACAGCTCGGCAGGTCAGCGGATGCGCTGGCGTACGTCGACGATGCCATCGCGAAAACACGGCGCGATCCCGCCCTGCACTCGCTGCGGGCCACGATCCTGCGCTCGCTCGACCGGAACGGCGACGCACTTGCCGCCATCACGCAGGCAATCCAACTCGCTCCCGACGATGCGAAATATCAGTTCAGCCTCGGAAATATCCTGGTGTCGCTGGGCCGGAAGGACGATGCCATCGCCGCGTATCGAAAGGCGGTCACTCTCGATCACACATTCCTTCGGGCCTATTTCAACCTCGGCGCGATGCTGTTCGAGGCCGGCCGTTACGACGAGGCCGGCGATGCCTACCGGGTCGCCCTGGCGCCGGTCGATCGTGCCTTCGCCAATCAGCAGCCGGTGGAAGTCGTCAATGCTCGCGCGTATGCGAACCTCGGCGCGATCTATCTGAAGCAGCAGAAGTTTGCCGAGGCCGTCGACGCCTATCAGAAAGCGGCCAGCATCGACGACGACAGCGCCGCGCACTACAACCTCGGCTTTCTCTTCTTCACGACCGGCAAAACGGATCGCGCGCAGGACGAGTACCGCAAGGCCCTGGCCGGCGACCCGACGCTGCCGCTCGCCTACCTGCACCTCGGCACGATCGCCTTTCGCGCGGCCAGGTACGACGACGCCATCAAGCTGCTGCACGACGGCATGCCGCATTTTGATCCCGACTCGAAACGGCTGGCTCTTCGGATGCTCGGACGCGCGCAACTCATTCGCGGCGACCGCGCCGGAGCGCGCGCGTCGCTCGAACACGCGCTGACGCTCGATGCCAACGACGGCGAGGCGCTGCTGCTGCTCGGCCGGATGGCCCGACACGATCAACGCCTCGGCGAGGCCAAGTCGCTGCTGGATCGCGCGCAGATCGCATCTCCGCGGAGCATGATCGTCACACTCGAACGAGCCCTGGTTGCGCGCGATGCCAATGATTTGAGCGACGAACGCGCCGCGTTGGAGGCCCTCCCCGATCGTCCGCAGTTGCGGGCGGAGCTCGCGGTCGTGGCTCTGCGACAGAGCCCGAGCGCGGCGAATTTCCGGGCCTTGCACGTGACGACGCCAGAGGTCACCGCTGTGCTCGACGCGCTCGACGGAAAACGCGACGCGGCGGCAAGGTCGCTGGCACAGAGTCCTTCGCTCATCGCGCGCGGCGATGCCGGTCTGCTCTTCTGGCATCTCGGGCTCCCGAACGAGGCCAAACCACATCTCGCGGCAGCGCACAAAGCGTTCGCGGACTGGAACGAAATAACGCTGGCGTCCGGCGAGATCGCGCTCATGGAGAAGCGATACGACGATGCCGCGGAGTCGCTGTCGTCGATCCGTTGCGATGCATCTCCGGCGTTGGGTCGAAATCTCAACGGGCCTGTATTGGAGCTGGCGCTCGGCGTTAGTGTCGATATCTGCGGCCGCGCGAAAACGTCGCTGGCGAACGCGCTCCTGTTACAGGCTGCCGACGAGCTCGATCGCGCCGTCAAGCGGCAGGATGAGGCAGCGGCACGCCGCGTGCGCCAGCCCGCCGATCGCGCCGCGTCGCTCGATCAGCGCAGACAATCGCTTGCGCTCTTCCTCCGGGGCACCGCCGATCTCGTCGCCGGCGCCGACGCCTCGGCGCGAGAGACGCTGGCGCGGGCAATTGGCCACGATCTGCCGTCTCCGATCGAGGCCATGGCGAAGAAAAATCTCCAGGCTGCCCAGACGGCGAAGGAGACACCCCCGGCCGAGGAGGCTACAGCCTCGCAGCCGCGGCGGACAGTGGTCGTCTATCTCCCCGACACGCCTGCGGAGACGGAGAAGAAGCTAGCCGAGGCGGCCACCGCCATCGTGGGAAGCCTGGCCTCGGCATCGTCCCTTCCGTTGACGACAGAGCTCTTCCGGCGGGCGGACGACGCGCGAGCCTTCATCGCCGCGAATCGCGATCGCGTCGGAGTGGTCATCGCCAACCCTGAATTCATCGCTCGTGACTTCGCGCCGCGCTACGCCTTCAGCCGCGAAGGCCGGACGACGTACGAGCGTAAGGTGGTCGTGCCGGACAAAAGCGCCGCGAAATCGCTGGCCGATCTGCGCGGCAAGACCATCAGCGGCGTCGAGGTCCTCGGCGACGACGGCGTCGGTGTAACCACGCACGCCGCCGACGACCTCACGGCCCTGGCCAATGCCCTCTACGGCCGCACGGACGCGGCTCTCGTTTCCGAATGGAATCCGCTGCTGGCCGAGCATGCAGGCGAACTGCGCGTCGTCCACGCCACGGCCCCGCAGCCCCTTCCCGTCGTTGCCTTCGCCCCGATGCCGGCCGCCGACCGGACCGCGCTCGACGACGCGTTCCGTTCGCTCCCGCGCGCGGCGTTCGCCCCCCTTCAGTTCACCGGCGTCGTCCGAATCGGCGCCGAACGACCTGCCTCGAAGCGCGAGATTCAAACCTTGCCCGCATCGGCGCTGGGATTGAAGCTCGATCCTCCGATTGCGCTGCCGCTGAGGATTTCGGTCGAGCTGCCGCGCGTGGAGATCCCGGAGGATCTGTTCGGACCGCCGTAGGTTAAGTACCCCTACGCCTCCCTTGCCCCAATCATCCTCACCGCGTCGATCACATCGCTCGCCGACAGCGGCTTGACCATCACATCAGCTACGCCGGCTTTCTGGAAGGCGCTGGCGAGCTGGGTGAGGGTGTCGTCGGTCATCAACACGATGGGGACGGAGCGCAGTCGTTCGTCGCGCTGCACGATGCGGACGAAGCCAAGACCGTCGGCGGCGATCTCCTCTCCTTCGGCCTCGGGCGGCAGGTCGAAGCCACCGCGGATCTTCGCATCCAGAAAAATCATGGCGGGCGACTGTTCGAAGGCCAGGTTCACTCCCTCGCGCGCGTTGCCGGTCGCCAGGACGCGATAGCCTTCCCCCTGCAGGACGCTGGTCATGAGCCGCAGCGCCTCGGGATCGTTTTCGATGACCAGCACCGTAACCCTCCTGGATGCGCTGCGGGTCATGCCCGCGGCCTTCAGCAGCTCGTCGATGCGATCGAGCAGCACGCGTGCGTTGAGCGGCCGGTCGGTCACCTTTTTCTGGAGCATGGAGGCGATGAGGCCGCGCGTCTCCGCGGAGATGTCGAGTGATTCGTCGATCGGTTCGGGGAGGGCATTGAGATGTGCCTCGAGCACCTCTTTGATCGACTTCGCGCGATAGGGCAGCACACCGGTGAGCATTCGATAGAGCACGACGCCGCACGAGTAGAGATCGGACGCGGGGACGACCGTCTCGCAGCGGAGCTGCTCGGGCGCCATGTAGTCGGGCGTGCCGGCCAGCTCCTTCCGGATGAGATCCTGGGACGTGGCGATGCCGAAGTCGGTGATGAACGCCATCCGGTCCTTGTTCAGCAGGATGTTTTCCGGCTTGATGTCGCGGTGGACGATGCCCAGGTCGTGCGCGGCGCGGAGACCGCGCAATACCTGACGCATGATCGACAGAGCCGTGTGCTCGTCGAAGGTCGAGCGCCGCGTCAGGTGCTTGAGCAGATTGTCGGCGTCGATGTACTCCATGGAGATGAAGGGATATCCCTCCGCGAAGCCGAGGTCGAAGCTCTGCACGACATTGCGATGGCGGATGCGGCGCGCCAGTTTCAGCTCGGTCTTGAAGCGCTCGAAAGCATCCGGATCCTCGTGAATGGGAAGAGAGAGCACCTTCAGGGCGACGACCTCGTCGATCGACTCGTCGACGGCCGAGCAGACATAGCCCATCGCTCCCGAGCCGAGGAATCGCTGAATGCGATAACGCCGCGCGAAGACGGAGCCGGGAGCGAGCATCGATTCGACAGCCAGCGTGTTGGCTCGGATCGGTTCGCCGCTGCCGGACTTGATCAGCGTGGGGCTCGTCGCCTCCCCCGCCGCATACGGCAGGTACGGATCCTTCCGCACGTCTGTATCGTCGCCGACGACCGTCGATGACGTCAGCACCGGATCGCTGCTGCCCGCGCCTGTCTGGAGGGCGGGATCGCGCCGCCCGCACTGGCTGCAGAAGCGGTCGATCGGCCGTACGGCCGCGCCACAGGCATAGCAGGCCAGGTCATACCCTGGCTGCGGAACTGCCTCAGCCATCAATCCCCGCCGAAACGACCACGTTCGGAGCGAGCTTTGCCAGCGTCGGGATCGAGGCACGCTGCCAGGTCACATTGCGGTCGAAGAGCAGCACGAGGCGGTAGCCCTGGCCGTGGGATTTACAGCGCGTGATCCAGCGCACGAGGGTCAGGATGCCGGAGCTGTTCATGAAGTTGAGGTCGCGCACATCGAGCTCGACGAGCGTCAGATTGCGGCGAAGGGCCTCTTCATCGATGAGCGTCCAGTACGGATTGAGCACGTCGCCCGGATCGCGCATCTCCACCGCGCCGGACATGGCCACGCGCAGCGTGTCGCCGTCCAGGCGCGGGACGATCGAAAGGGTATCGACGTTGAGCGGGACGAAGCCGCGTTCGCTGCTCATGCCGCCTCCAGCTTGAAGATGGCGTGGATGGAGACCTCCCCTTCGTTGACGTCGAGGTGCAGCCGGGCCCCGGCTTCGAAGAGGATGCGGATCAGCCCCAGACGGCTCTGCCCTTCCGTCATGGCCGCCTCTTCCATCTTCTTCAGATAAACGGCCTCGGGCTTCCCGGCCTGGATGAGCGCAAGCTCGCGGCGCAGCGTATTGATGTGGTGTGGCTCGGCCTTGTTCTTCACGCAGACGTCGACCTCGTTGTCGGCCTTGGCGATGGAGATCTTGAGATAGCCCTCTTCTTCCGATGCGTACTTGACGGCGTTCTCCAGCAGCTCGGAGGCGGCCATCGAGATCTGCTCGGCGCGCTCCTTGTCCGAGAGGCCGATCATGAAGAAGCTGGCCACGAATCGTCGCACGCAACTGATGTACGTCCATCGCGGCCCAAACCGCATCTCGACGTAGTCGGAGGAAATCCGTTCCGTGATCATCTCAACTCCTTTTGACTGCCATCAGGCTGACGTCATCTTTCGGCGTCCCGGCCCACTGCCACGCCGCCGCCGCGATTGTGGTGACGATCGCTGCCGCCGGCTGGTTGTGAAGTTTCCGCAGCTCATCGGTCATCCGCTCCATGTCGTAGCACTCGCCGGAAGCGTTGCGCGACTCGGTCACGCCGTCGGTGTGAAGCAGGGCCACGTCGCCTCGCTGAAGCGTGATGGTCCTGTCCATGGTCAGGTGCTCGACGTCATCGGCGATCCCGAGCCAGAGGCCGTCCGTCGGGAGGCGGTCGACGGTGCCGCTTGCGGCACGATAGATGAGCAGATCCGTGTGCGCGCCGGCATAGACGAGCTTGCCGTCTTCCTCGACGCGCGCCACGACCATGGTCATGAACTTCTCCTGCCCGAGCCGCGACTTGAGGTTGTAGAACATGGCCCGGTTCAGCAGCGAGACGAACTTCGCCGGCGATTTGTAGTGGCCGTTCTGTTCGCAGAGCATCGTGAACATCGACTGCGCCATCATCATGATGAGGCCTGACGTCACGCCGTGGCCGGTCACGTCGCCGATGCCGATCCACGCGCCGCCGTTGGTGCGGCGGAATTCGTAGAAATCGCCGCCCACCTCCTCCGCCGGGAGCATGATCGCGGAGATGTCGTAACCGGGCAGCTCGAACGTTCGCGGCAACACGGACGTCTGAATGGAGCGAGCCAGCGCCATTTCCTGATCGTGTTTGGCGAGGATCTCCGCGTCGCGGGCCCGGATCTCGGAGAGCATCTCGTTGAAGCCGTCGATCAGAAGGCCGATCTCATCGTTCGCGTTCTTCTCCACGCGAAGGTTGTAGTCCTTCTCGCGCGAGACCCGTTTCTCGGCTTTCAGCAATCGATGGATCGGCCGCGTGATGGCGCGCTGGAAAAGCGACGCCAGCAGAAGTGCCAGGAACGCCGCGCCGACGTAGATGCCGCCGGCGATCTGCAGCGTACGGGCGCGGCGGACGGCCAGCTCGCTGAGGTCGGAGCGGACCGTGACCGTGCCGACGCGCGCACCGTTGAAGTAGACCGGCCGGGCCACGCCGATGTGCTGCGCGTCGATCCACGTGCCGTCGTGCGGAAGCGGACCGGCCTTGTCGCCGTTGCTGGCCCGCGCATACGTCGCGAAAAGCGCCCCCTTGCTGTCGTAGATCGCCGCTCCCGTGATCTGCGGCTGGGCTCGCAGTGCCGCCAGCGTCGCCTGCGCGCTCTGGCGGTCGTTGAAGGCTACGGATGATGAGGCGTTCTCGCCGATGATCCCTGCCAACGTGTCCACGTCTCGCAGCACCTCACCGCGGAACGTGGAGCGGTCGTAGAAGGCCAGCGCCGCCACCGTCAGAAGCAGCGCTGCCAGGCTCGTCAGCATGAACCCGGTCATCAGCTTGCTGCGGATCGACAGATCGCGGAAGTGGGCCATGTTGGTGTGTGGGCGTAGTTTATCGGTTCCGCAACCCCGCAACCCCGCTACTCCAACCCGGCGTGCGCGAAACTCCCGATCACCGCGGGCTTGATCTTCCAGATGTCGCGGGCGTACTCGGAGATGGTCCGGTCGGACGAGAACTTGCCCATCCGGGCGATGTTGAGCAGCGATTTCCGGTTCCATTGACCGCGGTCGAGGAACAGTTCGTCGACGCGCTGCTGCGTGGCGAGATAGGGCGCGAGGTCGGCGAGGTGAACGTACTCATCGCTGGCGCTGAGGAGCTTGGCCACGATCGGACGGAAGAGATCTTTATCGCCTCTTGAAAAGTGCCCGGCGGCGATCGTGTCGACGACCCGGCGAATGTTGTGGCTCGCGCCGAGGTAATGCTCGGGGTGGTATCCGGTGGCCATGAGATTGGTCACCTCGTCGGCGTGCAGGCCGAAGATGAAGATGTTCTCCTCGCCCACCTCATCGCGGATCTCGATGGTCGCGCCGTCGAGCGTGCCGATCGTCAGAGCGCCGTTGAGCGCGAGCTTCATATTGCCGGTGCCCGATGCCTCTTTTCCCGCCGTGGAGATCTGCTCACTCAATTCCGCGGCCGGAATGATGGCCTCGGCCAGTGTGACGCGGTAGTCGGGTAGGAAGACCACCCGGATCCAGTCCCGCGTACGCGGATCGGCGTTCACGACTTCCCCCACCGAGTGAATCAGTTTGATGATCAGCTTGGCCATGAAGTAGCCGGGAGCCGCTTTGCCGGCGAAGAAGAACGTGCGCGGCACGAGTGGCTGCTTCCCGTCTTCGGCGAGCTGCCAGTAGCGGTCGACGACGTGGAGAATGTTGAGCAATTGCCGTTTGTACTCGTGCATCCGCTTGACCTGAACGTCGAACATCGAGCTCGGGTCGACGATGATGCCCGTCTGTTCCTTCGTGAGATGGGCCAGGGCGAGCTTGTTGCGGCTCTTGACCGCACTCAGCCGGTCGAGGAGCGAGGCATCGTCGGCGAACAGCTCCAGGCGCCGCAATTCGTCGAGATTGCGGATCCAGCCGTCGCCGATCGCCCGTGTGATGAGCGAGGCCAGAGACCTGTTGGCGTGCAGGAGCCAGCGGCGCGGCGTCACGCCG
>DATLWH010000752.1:0-4979 GCA_035576505.1 Thermoanaerobaculia bacterium
CGCGGTGGCGGCGAGGAGAGGACGTCGTCGATCTCCAGGGAATGAATAGCCGATGGAGCCGAGGTGACGAAATTGCGGGTGGCCCAGTCGCTCCACTCCGTCGAGGGGTCGTTGCTGCTGTCGCGGAAACGGACCCGCACTTCGTAAGGAGTCAATCCGGAGAGGCGGCCCGCCGCATTGGTGAAGGTGCCATCGCCGAGATGAATGTGAACCGCCAGTACGCCGGGCGCGCAGTCCCTGTGCCAGACCACGTTCTGGCCGTCCGCCGAACGAATTTCCCAATCGCTGCAGGCGAGGTGATCGCCAGCGTCATCGTCGCTGAACGGAGCGGTGGCCATGTGCACATCGCCGGGATCAATGGCACGCGTCGCCGACGGCTCGATGAATACCGGCGTGTGCGGGGGCGTGTTTCCAAAAACGGTTGCGGCACTAAGCGGGAGGATTGCGGCAGCGAACGCAATGCGCCGGAACTCTTTGCCACCATTCTCAAGTCGCTCAATGGCCGCTTTGAGAATGACGAAAATGGTAAAGACCATTCGTCTCCTCGCAGACTCGGGGGGAACTGAGCGTTTAGCGCAGCAATAGGCGTGACGTATTGACTGCACTACACGCATTAAGTTCTGTGGGAGGAGACGCCACACCCTATGCCGGCGTTTACACGCGAGAGAGTGGCAACAATGCGCTACAGAACAGCCGCGCCGCGTAAAGGTTACGTTGTTGGTGGTTCCGGATTCGGCCGCCCACCACGGCGGCGACGGCGCCGACGCGGTCCGGCAGGAGCCGGATGGTCGGCCGACTCCTCAGGGACATCCGCCTCGGATATCTCGGGCTTGACGCCGCGATCCTGCAGCTTCTCTTCATCGAGAAGCCAGACCCACTGTGTCGCCGCGGCCTTCGCTTCGGCGCGTTCGCGTTTCGGAAGGGGAGGACGCATCGGGCGTGGTTCGCGTTGCTGCACCCGCTGCGGGATCGGACGGCGCTCGGCGGCCGGGGTTTCCATCCGCTTCAGCCGGACGAGCACTTCCTCGCTGAGCCGGCGATTGACGGAGATCAGGTCTGCCACCAGGCCAATCAACAGCGTCTGAAAGCCGACGATCAGGAACACCGCCGCCAGGATCAGCGACTGGATGTGGCCGCCGCGGTCGCCCTGCAGGAAGTGCCAGACAAAACGGGCTCCGAGGGCGGAGCCGGCGAGCATCAGCAGCACGCCGATGGTGAAGAACGTCTTGAGAGGTTTGTAGATCGTGTAGATGCGAAAGATCGTCGCCACCGACTTGCGCACGTAGGTTCCGATGCCGTGATACAGGCGCGAGGGGCGTGTGGGAGCGTTCGTGCGCACGGCCACCGACTGCACGCCGAGGTTGCGGTTGCCGGCCTGAATGACCGTTTCGAGCGTGTAGGTGAAGGGGTTGAAGACGTTGATCTGCAGGGCCGCCTCGCGCGAGAAGGCGCGGAACCCGCTCGTCACGTCGCTCACGCGAATCCCTGAAGCCAGGCCGACGGTCCGGCTGCCGAGCCGTTGCAGAAGGCGCTTGAAGCCGGACATGTGCGGCGACCTGGCCACCTCGCGGTCGCCGATGACCACATCGGCCGTTCCGCGCACGATCGGCGCGATGAGCTTGGGGATGTCGGCCCCGGCGTACTGATTGTCGGCGTCGGTGTTGACGATGATGTCCGCACCGAGGCGGAGCGCGGCGTTGATGCCGGCCAGGAACGCGGAGGAGAGGCCGCGGTGTGTTTTGAGCTGCACGACGTGTGTCGCGCCGGCTTTCCGGGCGGCATCGGCGGTGTTGTCGGAGGAGCCGTCATCGACGACGAGACTCTCGATCGTGAGGATGCCGTCGATCTTCTTCGGGATGTCGCGAAGCGTCTGTGCGATCGTCGCTTCTTCGTTGAAGGCGGGGATTTGAACGATAAGCTTCATTTGGTTTGGTCGGTCGGTAGATTAGTGGATTCGTCGATCAGGTGGGTGTGCATGCGTTAGCGTTCTGATCTACTTGATCTACGAATCCACTAATCTACTCATCCACGAAATGGCTGCCAATATCAGAGTCACCGTCATCATGCCTGTGGAGCGGATCGGCGGCGACGCGGAGCGCGCGATCGCGTCGGTGCTGCGTCAGGAAGCGCCGTTTCCCTTCGAACTGATTCTGGTCTCCGCGGCACCGTTGGAGGTTGAAGTCGGGACCGGCGTACGAAACGTCATCGAACCAGATCGTAATCCCGCAACTCGAAGAAATCGAGCGGTTTCCGAGGCGAGGGGAGAGATTCTGGCCTTCATCGACGACGATGCCGTCGCCGCCGCGGGCTGGCTGGCCCTCGCCGTTGCCTATCTCGAGGCCCATCCCGACGTCATGGCCCTCGGCGGTCCCGATCCCGCTCCGAGCGATTCGACGCGTGCCGAGCTCATCGCGGAAACACTGCTGGCCACGCCGTATATCGGCAGCGGTGTGGCCTGTCATGAGGATCGCACGGGGATCTTCACCGTGACCAGCCCGAGCGACGTGGCGCTCGTCAATCTCTTCGTCCGCAGGTCGTCCTTCCATGGATTCGACGAATCTATCGGCTACATCGGCGAGGATACGTCGCTCATCGCCTCCCTCCTGCCGGCGGTTGTCTATCACTCGGATGTTCGCGTGTTTCACCGCCGCCGGCCATTTCCCGGCCCCTACCTTCGCCAGCGTTGGCGCTACCGTGTCAAGACGGGCGAGATGCTGGCGCGTGGATCGGCGGCCTACGCGAAAAACCGGAAGATCCGGGCATTCCTCTTCGTCAGCGCCATCGCCATCATCGCCGCTCCGATCGCCATCCTGCCGTACTTTGTCTTCACGCTGATCCTCGGAGCCCGCACCACGCGATTGCCAAAGCGCGACTGGATCGTGCTCCCGTTCGCTTTCGCCGCACATCACGTTACCTACCTGGCCGGGATCGTGTGGGGAATGATCAGGGCGAAGCTGCGCTAAACGCGCATTTCTCACAGTGGATTCGCGGAAACAGTGATCTGCACTATCGTTCCGGCGGGATGCGGTGGTTCTTCATCAAGACCAGAACGGCTCTGCGCGATATTGACAGCGTTCCTGGGGAAAGCCCGAACGACTCCTCGGTGAGCTTGACACCACGATCGCGGTAGGGTCCGCCCACCCTCGACCGCAGCGACGGGTACCATCAATTGGAGTGACGGGTACCCTCGATCGGTCAGTAAGGTATCCCAGGGATACTCGCGAAGTACCGCTGGGGTACCTGCCTGGTATCCCGAGGCGCGTAGTTGCCTATCCCGAAGATGTTCTCTTAACTTCTTCGGGATACCCGGAGCGCATCCTCGGGATATAGCGCACTCTGCTCGGGGATACC
Organism: Thermoanaerobaculia bacterium; assembly: GCA_035576505.1. GTDB lineage: Bacteria > Acidobacteriota > Thermoanaerobaculia > Gp7-AA8 > Gp7-AA8 > JADGNZ01. The sequence continues at coordinate 3,352 of DATLWH010000752.1, forward strand.
CCGCAACCCGCTCAGGGATACCCCGACCGCCGCCGAGGGATACGGTCAACCTATCCTCGGGGTATCCGGCAACGACGAGCGGGGTACTGCGAACCTATCCTCGGGATAGGCGAACCCTATCCTCGCTGTAAGCACGAGTTGTCTCCAGCGTCTCCGTCACAACCTCGGGGATGCCCGAAGTCGTGTTCGGGATACCGGCCACTCCTCCTCGGCGCCCAACCGTTCCTCCCCGCGGGCTGCTACGATTTGTCCATGCGTATCATCGCCATCGCCCTTCTCCTCGCCACCGCATGTGCCTCGACGACGGCGCCACCGCCTGCTCCGGCGGAGACCCGGCCGACCACGCCGGGCTCGATTCCCATTGCGCCTCGCGGGATCTCCTGCAACAGCGCGGTTGTGATCGATGCCGCCACCGAGCGCGAGGGGATCGCCAAGGAGAGAGCGTGGATCGCTGAAAACTACCCCGGTGCGAAAGAGGTGAGCCAGGCGCTGATCCAGTGCAATGACAAGGCGGCCGATCAGGTCGACATCGAGACCGCCAACGCTCAGAAACGGTCGGTCTACTTCGACATCAGCAAGTGGTTCGGCAAACATTGAAGGATTACGCCGCACCGCCATGTGGTTGACCGCGATGGAGCGATGAAGTTCACCGACAAGCTGCAGTACCTGCGATACCTCGTCGACAAGCGGGGGATGAAGCCCGTCTACATGATTCTCGGGCTGACGTACGACTGCAACTCCTTCTGCCGCACCTGTTTCAACTGGGAGCAACTCAGGAAGAACAAGGAGCACGAGCTCTCCTTCGAGGAGCTCGAGAAGACCTTCTCCTCGCTCGGCGATCTGCTCTTCGTCGTCATGAGCGGCGGCGAGCCCTTCCTGCGCCGCGACCTGCCGGACGTCTGCGCCATGTTGTCCTCGCAGAACCACGTCAAGCAGATCACCATCCCGACCGGCGCCATCGCCAGCGAGCTGACGGCCCGCTCCACCGAGGCCGCGCTGCAACGCTGCCCCGACACGCAGATCGTCGTCAATCTGTCGATCGATCACGTCGGCGAAAAGCACGACTGGATCCGCGGCGTACCGGGCAATTACGAGCGGGCCAGGAAGACGTACGCCGCGCTGATGCCGCTGCGCGAGAAGTACGGCAATCTGACCGTCAACGTCCATACCTGCCTGTGCAGCTACAACGCCGACGATCTCGACGAGCTGTTCGCCGCCGTGAGGCATGATTTCCCGGACATCTCGTTCCACTCGTTCGAGATGCTGCGGGGCGACCAGCCCGACAAGAACATCCAGCCGATCTCGACGGAGAAGTACCGCCAGTTGCTGCCGAAGCTCGAGGCGTATTGGAACAGCTACGCGCATTACGACAGCTTCCTCAAGTTCGTGAAGATCTACACGCGCCGGCTGGAGTTGGAGATCCTCGAGCAGGAGACGCAGGTCAAGCCGTGTCACGCCGGCCGGATCTCGGGCGTGCTCGACGCGCGAGGCGAGGTGAAGATGTGTGAGCTGCGCGACGCCGTCGGCAATGTGCGCGACACCGGCTACGACTTCGGCAAGCTCTGGTTCTCGCCGGCCGCCGACGCGCAGCGCGCTTCGATCAGGGCCAAGGAGTGCCATTGCACGCA
>DATLWH010000753.1:0-3297 GCA_035576505.1 Thermoanaerobaculia bacterium
GATCGGCGTCTGGATGCCGCGCTGGCGGAGATCGCGGCAGACGTCGAACCCGTTCTTCCGCGGCAGAGCGACATCGAGCACGATCAGATCGAACGGCGTGCGCGTGCCGGTGGCAAGCGCCGACTCACCGTCGCTCTCGACCGTCACCGCGTAACCCTCCGATTCGAAGCGGTCGCGCAGGGTGAGGATGAGACTCTCTTCGTCTTCAACCAGCAGGATGCGCCGCTGCAAAGTCTGCAGCTCAGGCATGCTGCGCGATCTCCCCCGCTCCCAGCGTGGCGGTGAGGGCCGGAAGGCGCAGCGTGAAGACCGCGCCACCCTCGCGCCGCCGATCGACGGCGACACTGCCGCCATGCGCGGCTGCGATCTGCTTCACGATCGTCAGCCCGAGACCGCTGCCGCGAACACGGTCGGCGCCCCGCCCGCGATAGAACGGCTCAAAGAGGTGCGGCAGATCGCGCGCGGCGATGCCGGGCCCGCGGTCTTCCACGGAGATCACCACGCTCCGGCCGTCAGCAGAGGCGCGGATGCCGACCCATTTGCCGCCGGCGCCATGGCGGATGGCGTTCGCGAGCAGATTCTGCACGGCGCGGGCAAGCGATGCGGCATCGCCATCGACGTGCGGCAGACCGCGATCGACGTTCGTCTCAACGGCGGCCGACTGTTCCTCGGCCATCCAGCGGCAGTTCGCCACCGCTTCGTCGATGACGGCGGCGATGTCGACCGGCGTGTGCGGCAGCCTGCGCCTTGACTGCATGCCGCCATAGGCCAGCACCTGACCGATCATCTCGGTCAGCCGCCGCGACTCCTTCACGATGGCCACACCGTACCGCGCCACCTGCGAAGGTTCGGTGATGATGCCGTCCGCGAGATTCTGGCCGGCCGACGTCAGAGCGGCAACCGGCGTATTCAACTCGTGGGTAACGCCGGCCACGAACTCCAACTGCTGCAAACGCAACCGCTCGGCTCCGCGAAGCATGGCCACGAGCGTGAGCACCGTGCCGGCGAGCACGGCCAGGATGCCGCCGGTGAGCATCAGATTGCGTCGCCGCGTCGCTCCAACGACCTCCTCGAGAGGACCATCGTGATGGCGAATGAGAAGGTTCCAGGCCGCCCGCTTGCGCGGCAGTTCCATCAGCAGCGGCCCGGGCTCAGGCTCGCGGCGCAACGCAAGCACGCTGAAGATCGGCAGGGTGAGATCGGCGCGGAAGGACGCGGAATCGTCGTCGGAGCGGTAGAGGACCTCTCCACCCTGCGACGCCACGACAGCCACCTCGTACTGGCGCCCCTCCTTCGTATCGAAGTAGCGGCGGGTGAGATCGGGCAGCAGAACGCGGGCAATGTAGTCACGATCGAGCTCGACGATCGTGAAGGCCGGGCGGACGTCTCCTCGAGCGCCAGGCGGCGGGAATGGGATCCGGTGAATCATCATCCCGGCGTGGTACCGCTCTTTCATGGCGCGCTCGAAGTCACCACATGGCACCACCATGAGCGAAGCGCGCGGGATGATCGGACCGGCCGCGGGAGGCTCGCCGGCGAATGCGGCGGCGATCATCGGCCGCGCGGTGGCCAGCGAGGCGGGCCAGGCCACGGTGCGAACGCTGCGCGTCTTCGGATCGACGAGCTGAAGGTTGTCGATCTCGTTCGGTGGAACGAAATAGATGCCCTTGATGATGCGAGGGTCCCGGGTTGAGGCCGCCCATTCGTCGTAGCGGCGCAGCAGATGCTCGGGATTGGCTTCCGGAAGCGGCATCTGAAAGGCGAGGAACATCCTCGTCAGCTCATGGTCGAAGTCATCGCTGAAGTGATGCGCGGCGAACTCCATGCCCGCACGCATCCGTTGGCGCTCGGCGTCGGCCACCTGTCCGATCCACCGATATTGCAGTACGCCGAGCACGGCCAGAGCAACAGCAAGAACCGCCAGCGAGATCAACGCGGCGACAGCGCTGCGGCTCCCTTTCATGCGGTCGAGTCTAGCATCCACATTCGAGCGTAAAACGAGGCGGCAAGCGGGTTTTACGTTTCTTACAAACAGCTTGCGTGCCGTTGATCCCTTCGAGGCGTACGATGCTTAGAGTGATCAGCGAAAGGAAACACAAACCATGAAACGAGCCGCCATCGCTTTCTCCATCGCCCTTCTCGCCGCCACCGCATTCGCCCAGGAACCGCCGCGCCGCATGTTCATCCACAACATGGAAGAGGGAAACGGCGCCCTCGCTGAGTCGCTCGGCCTCAGTGCCGATCAAAAGGTTCAGTTCGATGCCATCCATCAGCAGCTCGAGACATCGATCCAGCCTCTCCTTGATCAACATCGCGCCGCCGAGCATCAGCTGCAGGCGCTGGTCGAGTCACCGAACCCTGACGCCACCGCGGTCGGCACGCAATTCCTGGCCATGCGCGCCATCGACAAGCAGATTCGCGCCGCCCACGAGGCCACGAAACAGAAGATCGACGCGATCCTGACCCCCGATCAGAAGGCGAAGTTCGACGCCATGCACCAGAAGATGGAGCACCTGATGGGACCAGGTGGCCCCATGATGATGCGCCATCCGGAAGGGCCAGGGTCGCACGACTGACTTGTCCTTGTCGTATTCTGGAGTGCGGTGGCTATGCCGCACTCCAGATCTTCCTCGCCGGCTCGGCGGCGGAATGACAAAATGGCAGGGTGATCGACATCACCCCCGCCCTCATCGCCTCCCACGGTCTCAGCCCGGACGAGTACCGGCGTATCGAGCAGATCCTGGGGCGGGCGCCGAACTACACCGAGCTCGGCATCTTCAGCGTGATGTGGTCGGAGCACTGCTCGTACAAGTCATCGCGCGTCCACCTCCGCAAGTTCCCGACGACCGGACCACGCGTCGTTCAGGGGCCGGGTGAAAACGCAGGCGTGATCGACATCGGCGACGGCTGGGTGGCGGCGTTCAAGATGGAGTCGCACAACCATCCGTCATTCATCGAGCCCTACCAGGGAGCAGCTACGGGCGTCGGCGGAATCCTCCGCGATATTTTCACGATGGGAGCACGGCCCATCGCCTGCCTCGACTCGCTCCGCTTCGGAGACCTGGATGCGCCGCGGATGAAGTACCTCGTCGACGGCGTCGTGCGAGGCATCAGCGGTTATGGCAACTGCATCGGCATTCCCACCATCGGAGGCGAGACATCGTTTCACCGCTCCTACAACGGCAACATCCTGGTCAATGTCTTCGCCCTCGGCGTGACGACGCGGGACAAGATTTTCAACGGCACCGCCAGCGGCGTCGGCAATCCGGTGATCTATGTCGGCTCGAAGACCGGCCG
>DATLWH010000754.1:0-2348 GCA_035576505.1 Thermoanaerobaculia bacterium
CCCGGTCTACCAGAGCGACCGACTCGAGCGGTACCGCGGACGTGCCGAGGAGCTGGTCGCGGCCGGGAAGGCATACCGTTGTTACTGCACGGTCGAGGAGCTCGATGCCGAACGCTCCGCCGCGGAGCGTGCCGGCAAGCAGTGGCGATACTCCGGACGCTGTCGCAAGATCGACGGCGACGCCGGGGAACCGCATGTGATCCGCTTTGCGGTGCAGCCGGGCCCGATCGAGTTTCACGACCTCATCCGCGGCGATGTGCATTTCGAGGGAGAGCTGATCGACGACTTCGTCCTTCTTCGCTCCGACCGCAATCCGACGTACCACCTCTCCGTGGTCGTCGACGACATCGACATGGCCATCACCCATGTCGCCCGCGGCGACGACCACCTCTCGAATACGCCGAAGCACGTCCTGCTCTTCCGTGCTTTCGGCGCCGCCGTGCCGTCGTTCGCGCATCTGCCGCTGATCCTCGGCGGCGACAAGAAGCGGCTATCGAAGAGAACCGGCGCGACGTCCGCCGAGGAGTATCGCGAGATGGGCATCGTTCCGGAGGCCCTGTTCAATTTCCTGACACTGCTCGGCTGGTCCCCCGGCGAGAACCGCGAGCTCTTCTCTCCCGAGGAGGCGACGCGTTGGTTCGATCTTTCCGATGTCAACAAGGCGCCCGCGGTCTTCGATCCGGAGAAACTGATCTGGATGAACGGCCAGTATCTGATGCGGATGACGGCGGAGCAGATTTACCCGCACCTACTCCCTTTCCTGGATACGCCCCGGCCGATCGAGGAGCTGCGAGCGATCATCGAGCTTCACAAGATGCGCGTCCGGACGCTCCGCGAGCTTGCCGAGCAGATGACCATCTACTTCAGCGAAGACGACACCATCATCTACGACGCCGACGCCGCGAGAAAGCACATTAAGGGCGACGACCTGGCCGCGCGCCTCTCCGCCCTGCACGATGTGTTGGCGACGACGGAACCGTTCGATGTGGCGACCTCCGAGGCCGCGTTGCGCCGCCTCGCGGAATCAGAGGGTGTCAGCGCGGCGAAACTCATCCATCCCCTGCGTCTCGCGCTCACGGGTAAGGGAGCGTCGCCTCCGATCTTCGACGTTGCGGTGCTGTTGGGGAAGAAGCGGTCGCTCCGGAGATTGCAGCGTCTGATCGAGCGTCTGCCTGCGCTCGTTTGACGTGGTGGGCAGGCGTTCCTGACCACCGCGAAGCGAGCGCGTCGGGCCATATACGTCGCCATAGATCGAGTCGTCTCATGGACGTTGGACGATAGGGGGCGCGGGCGGTTGGGTGGGCTCCGTCTCACTTCTCCTTCGGCTTCCTCGCTTCCCGCATCGCCTCGGCCACCTCAATCGGCACGTTCCGCTGCTCAAGATCGATCTCGCGGATGACGATGCCGCCCTCGAACTTCCATTGGTGTTTGGGGCGATAGACGCCGATATCGTGGACGCGGGAACCGGCGACGAAGCGGATGGCCCCGCGGCGGTAGTCGAAGGCGCGGCCATTGCGAGTGTGAATGGCGGCATCAATGCGATAGGTGCCCGCGACCAGGTCGAGCGCGGGCATGACGAAGCGTACGCGCCCATTGGCTTCGAGCCGCTCCGGCATCAGCCCTTCCAGATCGGTGTTCGTGCCGTACACGCACGTGCCGTCGGCGTGGTAGATACCGATTCCGAAGACGAAGTCGTCCTGCGGCACACGGACGGTTACGTCCATCTCGACGGATACCGGCGTACCGGGACCTAGCGCTACCAGCTCATCGCCTCGGCTGTCGACTAGGGCGACGCGAGAGAGCACCACCTCACCCGATCCCCAGCGTTCTTCCTCGTTGGGATCGTCGCGCGGCGGTGTCTCCGCTTTTGTCTCGTTGGCGGGGGCGCGCGGCGGCGCGGTCTGCGTCGATGACACCGCCTGCAGGTAGGCGTCGACGACGCGCACGGGATCGCCAATCGTCTCCGGTTCGCCGTGATCGAGCCAGAGCGCGCGGTCGCAGAGATTGCGCACCTGATCGAGCTGGTGCGTGACGAAGACGAGCGTCACGCCGCGGTACTTCATCTCCTGGATCTTGGCCACGCATTTGGCGGAGAACTCTTCATCGCCGACGGAGAGCACCTCGTCGATGAGCAGCACGTCAGGATCGACGTGGACCGCGACGGCAAATCCGAGGCGGACGTACATGCCCGAGGAGTAGGTCTTCACCGGCTGATCGATGAAGTCCGGGATACCGGAGAAGGCGACGATCTGATCGAAACGGGCGTCGATCTCTCTTCGGGAGAGTCCGAGCATGATGCCGTTGATGTAGATGTTCTCGCGCCCGGTGATCTCGGGATGGAATCCGGC
>DATLWH010000755.1:0-3367 GCA_035576505.1 Thermoanaerobaculia bacterium
GATCTCCTCGATGCTGCCGTCCGCGCGGACGATCATCGGCGGGCAGTGGCCGGCGTTGACCAGGGTCAGGCTGCCGTCGTTGCGGAGCCAGCCGATGACGGCGGTGGCGAAGCGGTTGGACGGGAGAAGCGGTTTGAGAAACGCGTCGAGCCGCCGCATCGTCGTGGCGGGATCGCAGCCGGCGCGGGCGCAGGAGACGATGCGATGCTCGAGCTCCTCCTGGATCATCATCATCACCACCGAGGCCGGCAGCCCTTTGCCGGCCACGTCGCCGAGGACGAACCAGAGGCGGTCGGGGGTGCGGTGGGTGAACCAAAAGTCGCCGGTGAAGGTGCGCGCCGGGATTGAGATGGCGTGTGTTTGCAGTCTCGCGATCTCGCGGTTGCGCGGTCTCGCGGTGGGTTGCGCGGTCTCGCGGTTACGCGGTCTCGCGGTGGAAATAGCGTCAAGCATCAAACTGGTCATCATGTCCTCACTGTCTCTCTTCGCTCACGCGAGACCGCGCAACCGCGCATCACGCCGCCACCGGCTGGCAATGCCTGCACGGGCGATAGCCGTTTTCGAGAGCGTCGTCGGCATCGCGGAAGGGGATGCGGTTCTTCTCCTGGATCCGCTTTGCGTCGCGGCAGGTGGGGAAGCAGAAGATGTGCGTCGTTCTCGAGCCGATGTAGCGGATGTGCTCCTTCGCCAACGCGTCGAGCTCGTCGACATCGACCCCCTCTCTCTCCAGCAGCGCGCGTTTCGTGGCGCTGCCGAAGATGTAGTTGCCGAGGCCACCCGACGACGGAACGACGCGGTGGCAGGGGACGACGTACGGGACGGCGTTGCGGGCGATGACGTTGGCCACGGCGCGGACGGCGCGTGGGCGGCCGACCTGACGGGCCACCCAGGCGTAGGTGCGCACCTCCCCCCGAGGAATGCGGGTGAGCATCTGCAGGACGTCGTGCTCCAGATCGCTGGCCGACTCGAGATCGACCTTCGGCGTCTCCACCCCTTCACCTCCCGCCGCGGCGACGACCTGGCGGCGCAAGGCCTCGGGGATCGTTCCCGGCACGAGGACGCGGCCGTATTTCTTCGCGTACTGCCGGCGGACGTCGTCGATCGAATCAGCGGCGGTGATCATCCGGATGCGGCAGCTCGAGAAGGCTACCCATACGTCACCGACGGTGTCGAAAGAATCGGCGATGGCCTCCTTGCACGCATCGCGGCACGAGCTCTTCGGGACGAGTGCCAGCGACTTGACGGCGTGGACGAGATGGTCGACGTCCGCCTGCGACTCGTCGCAACTGCGGCAGGTGCGCAGGTGCTGCTCGACGGCCGTCTTCTCGATCGGCGCGAGCTCGCGCGTCCGCAAGGCATCGATTCGGGTCAGTACGGTTCTACATTGCATACGCCACCCCCTTCTGAGCTGTTCCTTTCGTAAGTGCATCCCGCAGCAGCTTGAGCGACCGGAACACCCTTCCGCGGAGCGCGGCCTCGGTCGATCCGACCGTTTTGGCGATCTCCGCGTACGACATTTCTTCCATGAAGCGCAGGACGATGAGCTCGCGGGCGTCGACCGGGAGGAGGGCCATGGCCCGCCGCAGCAGTTCGATTTCCTCCTTCCGCTCCAACTCCGAGCCCTCGAGGCTGACGAAAGGCCCCAGCCGGCCGTCATCGAACGATTCCAGCGGCTCCTCGAGCGAGCTGCGCTTCGAGCGGCGCTTGTTGAAACAGAGGTTGCGCACCGTCTTGAACAGCCACGGCCGGAGGGCAAGCGCCGCGCAACGTTCTTCGTCGTACTGCCGCGTCAGAGCGCGGTGGGCACGCATCATGGCGTCCTGCACAACCTCCTGCGCATCGAAGGCGTTCTGCAGGATGCCGTGGGCGTAGGTGAAAAGAGGTTGCTCGAACCGCTCGATGAGCCGCTCGAACGCCCCCGGCTCGCAGCGGTGTACCGCCACGGCGAGCTCTCCCCCCTCAGGCTGGACGGTCACTTCGCCGCCGGTCCACGAGTTCTTCATATAGGTAAGAACACGGGTGGGAGGGGTTTCGTTCGGGGGTGGCCCGGAGCGCGAAGCCTGCCCTGAGCGAAGCCGAAGGGTCTCGCCGGCGCGACTGCGCCCTACTCGTACCGCAGCGCCTCGATCGGATCCAACCTCGCCGCCTTGTAGGCCGGGTAGATCCCGAAGAACAGGCCGATCGAGATCGAGACGACCAGCCCCACCACGATCGACCAGAGCGGGGTGTCGGTCGTGAGTGGACTGACTTTCCGTACCACCAGCGCGATCAACATCCCCACGGCGACGCCGATGGCTCCTCCCATTCCGGATAGGGTCATGGCCTCGGTGAGGAACTGCATGACGATGTCGCGCCGCACGGCGCCGATGGCTTTGCGGACGCCGATCTCGCGCGTTCGCTCGGTCACCGAAACCATCATGATGTTCATCACGCCGACGCCGCCGACCAGGAGGGCGATCGAGGAGATCAGGATCATCGCCAGCGTGATGCCGCCGGTGATGGCGCGGAAGTTTCCGATCAGTTTGTCCGGCGTGAGCAGGCCGAAGTCATTCGGCTTGTTGAAGGGAACCTTGCGCCGGATGCGCAGCACGGCCGTCCCTTCCTCGGTGATGCGATCGACCCACTCCGGCTTGCGGGGGACGGTGGCGATGTTCACGCCGACGTCCTTCTTGATCCACGGGAAGTGCGTGTCGAAGGTCGTGAGCGGGAGGTAGGCGTGATCGTCGGTCGATTCGAAGAATGTCGCTCCCTGCTTCTCCATGACCCCGATGACGATGAATTTGTGGCCGGAGACCGACACTTCCTTGCCGATCGGATCGCTGCGGGGGAAGAGCGTCTGGGCGATGGACGAGCCGACCACGATGACCTCCGCGCCCGTTCGAACGTCGCCGTCGCTGATGAAGCGCCCCTCGCTGACGAAATGGTTGTTGGCCACGGCGTAGTCCTGGATCACTCCGCCGATGGTGTCGGGTGTGGCTTCATTACCCTTGTAGATGATGTCGGGCACATTGACGCCGCCGTTGCCGGAAAACCAGTAGCGCTCCGCCGAGACGGCCAGCATCGAAGGACAAAGGCGCTTGAGCGCCTCGGCGTCTTCGTAGGTCAGGTTCTTGCGCTGGCGCTCCGATTCGTCGCCGTTCCCGGGTCCGAATTGCGGATCGGTTTTCTGAAACTGCACGAGCGTGGCGCCGAAGGCCTGGAAATCGTGGGTGACGTTGTTATTGAAGCCCTCGATGATCGAGACCATGGCGATGACCGTGGTCACACCGATGACGATGCCGAGCACGGTCAGCGCGGAGCGAAGCTTGTACGCCGTCAGCGCGCGCGCGGCGAAGCGGACGTTTTCGCGGGCGGCAAGGATGTGGTC
>DATLWH010000756.1:0-24323 GCA_035576505.1 Thermoanaerobaculia bacterium
CCCGATCACGCGGAAGCGGCTGTCGACGACGGCCATCGGGTCGTCGGGGACGCCCATCTTGCAACTGCACGAGGCGTGATGACCCCAGGCGTTGTCCCTGACCCAATGCGCGATCTGTACGGGTTCGTGGAACACTCGTCCCGGGATGCGCTCTCTCGAGATCCTCTTGTTGTTCTTGTTCATCTGCCGCGCGAAGAGGACGCCGTTGACGACCGACTCCAGATCCTCCCCCTTCGGATCGTTCCCCTCTTCGAAGTAGTGGAAGTTCACGTCGGGCATGGCCCGCGGATCGCTCGACCGCAGCCGCACCTGGCCGGCGGTGTTGTTCGTGTGCGCTTTGATGATGGCCCACGTGAAGAAGTTCTTGGCGCGCTCGGTCTGCTCGGAGTAGCCGGGGAAGTAGCCCTTGAACAATCCCGGCAGACCGAAGATGAAGAGATCGGGATCGGGACGCTCGGGCTTCGAGCGGAGGATGGCCGCGGCGACGGCGCCGTTGGTGGTGTAGACGCCCTTCCCCTGCTGCCACTCCTGGAAACAAGGGTCGCCCGGCTCTCCCTCCGCCGGCGGCTTGAACGTGCACTTCTTGAGGAGCTTGAAGTCGCTATCCATTTCCGAAACGACGGCCACCTCGTAGCGATCCTGCAGATTCTGCCCGACGCCGGGCCGGTCGGCGCGGCAAGTGATTCCGTGCTCCTCGAGATGCGCCTTCGGCCCGATGCCGGAGAGCATTAGCAGTTGCGGCGTGTTGAACGCCCCTCCGGCCAGGATCACCTCGCGCCTGCAGCGGTAGCTCCTCCTGGTACCTGCCGCGGCGGCATCGGCATTCGGATCGGCCTTGTAGAGATGCGGCCCCTCCAGACACTCCACGCCAACCGCGCGGTTGCCGTCATCGAAGATCACGCGGGTGGCCAGCGTCTTCAGAGCGATGGTGAGCTTGTCAGGAGCTTTGTCTCGCGCGCGGAGGATGTGCTCGCGCGGACCGTTGCGTTTCCCCCCATCGGTGGCCAACGGCACGACGCTCATCCCCTCGGCGCGCGCATTGATGCGAACGTCGTTGGGATCGTCCTGGGTCAGGACCAATCGGAAGAGCCGCCGGATGATGGCCGTGCAGCCGCCGCGCAGAGTTTGCCGGGCCACGCTCATCATCGCGACCATGAAGGTGTCGATGATGCTCCGGTCACCGACGGCCATCATCGGGTCAGCCTTCTCGACCGAGAGCCAGCCGGAGAAGCCGTGGCCGCTGTCCGCTTCCGGCGGCGGCCTGTAGGCGTTGCGCTCCAGTTTCGCGAAGTACTTGTGCATCTTCTCGGCGCGCCACGACTCGTCGCCGGTCAGCTCTGCGATCCCGTTCCAGTCGCTGTCGTGCGGCACGATCGTGATCATGGCGTTATGCGCGGTGCATCCGCCGAGGGTGCCGGCGCGAGGGTAGAAAACACCGCCCTTCGCCGAGACGTACTTCTCGTCGCGATCCTCGTCCTTGCTGTAATGATGGACGAAGTACTCCCAGGCCATGGCCTTGTCCTCGCTGGCCAGCGCGTTGAAACACGGCACCTGATACGTGAACGAGTGCGGATCGGAGCCTGCTTCGATCAGCAGGACGCGGTAGCCGCTCGTGGCCAGATTGGCGGCGAGCGGCCCTCCGCCGGCGCCGGAGCCGACCACGATGTAATCGTAGTCAGCGCTTCCTGCTTCGATCGGCGCTTCAATCATCGAGGAGTCTGCGGGGTAAAAAGGTTCATGCGTCACTGTTGGCCGAGCCTTGGGCAACAAACGCCGCCGGCCGTGCCGGGTCAGAACGTCTTCAAAAGCTCGATCAGCGCTCTCTTGTCAGCGTCCGGCAACGTCGTGCCGAAAAGGTGCCCCTTGTCTTCGACGAAGTCGGGGCACTTGTTCGCCGCGATCAGATCCGGCACGACCTGCTTCAGCCGCTCGGTGGCCTGCTGATCATTCATGTTCTTGATCCTGATGTCGGCCAGAGCCAACACGATGCTCGTGATGGCCTTTGTCTTCTTGATCGGATCTCCTTCCAGGTCGAGATTCGAGATCAGATTGACCGGCGTCCCCTTCGGGATCGGGCCGAGGCGAATGCTGTCGCCGACCACGACCTTAGGATCGGCCGCCTTGATGAGATCCAGAGCGAACTTCGGCAGGTACGGCTGCGGGATGTTGATGTAGCTCGTCGCGGTCGTCCGCCAGATCTTGTTGACGCGCGGCTTGAGCATCAGCATCCGCTCGATGCCGTCCTGGAAAGCACGCATGCGGCCGTCGACCGAGGGATCGCCGAAGTCCTCGCCGACCGTGTTGTTGTGCAGGTACGGCGCGCTCGACCAGAGGCTGATGAGTGAAGGCGGCCGGTAGTAACCGGGCCCGTTCCCCTGCATCTGATACGGGAATGTCGTGTTGTCGAAAGGATTGAGCAGCGTCAGCGGCCCGATCTGCTTGCGCGTCTTGTACGTATCCGAGGAGAAGTTGTCCCAGATATGGCCGCGCATGGCGTTCGTACCCGCCGCACGCGTGGCATTCGTACCGATGACGTCGACCGGATGGGGGCGCTCATCGGAGAGGAAGTTGTCACTGAAGAACGCCGGATCGCTCTGCACCTGCGCCCGGAACCAGGCCTTGCCGGCGTCCGACGACGGATCGGTGCCATCCGGCGGCTGCTTGCTGGAATGGCACGACGCGCAGTTCTCGGCGAAGACGACCTTGCCGCGCGTCAGGACGTTCTGATCGGTCGAGAGATACTTCGTGCCGCCCGGAGCGTCTTTCAGCAGGAGCGGCTGGGCCACCTTCACGAGATAGCCGGCCAGATACGTCGACCGCTCCTCGCTCCAGTTCCAGTACACCGAATTCTGCTGCATCGTCTTCACCGGAACAGGCGTCTGCGGCAGGCCGCCCACGAGCGGGATGAAGTGTTTCTTCCATTCCGGCCACGCTTCGCCGATGTTGACGTAGACGCGGCTGAGGGCCGCCTCGAAGCCGACCGAGTCGTCGCCCTGCTTGAGCACGCGCGGCACCTTCATCCCGTCTTTGATGTTGCGCAGTTCGAGCGCGCCGCCGGTGATGTACTCGAACCCCGGTTTGTTCGTCGTCGAGGCAATGGCCGCCCGCGACAGCCGCTGCGGCAGGCTGTACACGGCGTTCATCGTTCCCGGGTTGTTCAGGTAGTCGGTAGCGATGAATGAGGTGTCGAGTGATCCCTGCGGGTTGGTGTGGATGAGCTGCCAGACAAAGCTCTCTTCGTCATCCTTTCCAGTCTTCGGATTCGGCGGAACGAAGACCGCCCACACCTTCAGATACTGCGCGCCGACGTAATCGTTCAGGTTCGCCCACGTCGGATTCTCCGGATCGGCAGGTGGCCTCACCGGGTCGGGGCCAACGTGGCAGAACGCACAGGCCATTCCGACGACGTAGGGACGGGCCAATTTTGGATTGTTGAAGTAATCGGGGTTCTCGTAGAAGTCATGGTTGATGCCGTCCGGACCGACGTGCTTCATCCAGTCGGCTTTCGCGGCGGCGTCGAAGTTAGGGTTGTCGGAGATGCGCAGTCCCACCACGCCCGAGGAGCGGCCGTAGGTGTAATAGTCGATCTTCGAATCGATCTGTCCGTCCGGATCATTCGGCTTCGGTTCATCGATGAAGAGCCCGTATTGATCGGGCCTGGCCGCCATCTGGAAACCCGGCTGACTGATGATGCCGATCTCCGCGAAGCGGTGGGGCCGCCGCCGCGAGTCGATGGCCTTCAAGAGATCGGCCGTCCCGAAGCCATGCTGCGCCAGGTAGTCCCACATCAGACCGCTGTCGCCGACCCACAGGTTCCACACCACGCGCCCTCGAATGTCCTCGGGCGTGAGATTGAGGTTCGGACCGTCCATCCCCGGGAAGACGTCGACCAACGTCTCCTTCATCTTTGCGTCATGAACGTACCGTTCGGGAGTGGCAGAGGGAGGAGTCGTCGGTTCGGGATTGCAGGAAAGGGCCGCCGCAACGCATAACGCTACGACGAAGCTGACGAGGAATCCGAGTCTCGCTCTGAACATCTCTTCGGCTCCTTCACTTTTTGGGTGGAGTAACTCTACCGTAGGATGGAGGGAAGGGCGTGGGTTCCTACCCCCGGGTAGGGCGACGTTGCTCGTTCAGATCTTCCCATCGGATCTTCAGCGCGTTTTCAGAATCGGCTGCTATCACTTCGATTCATGCGACGCTTCATCCTTTTCCTTGCTGCCTTCGCATTCCTTGCTGCCTTCGCAGCCACACAGGTTCAGGCCGCCCACTGGGTCATCGTCCGCGACGACGCTGTCAGGCCGCCCCAGCTTGGCACCTACGTCAGTGCCACCAGAACGGCCGCACAATCGGCCCGTTCCGCGTTCACTACGCTCGCTCTCTCCAACCTTCATTACGTCACGCTCGCGGACGCTCCGGACCTCGACGCGGCGAAGACGTTTTCCCGGGCCTGGATCGATCCGGCCGCGGTCGAATCGCGCGCAGTGGCCATCTGGGAGCTCCGTCCGGATCTCAGCTACGAGCCGGCCGAGCCACGCCTCACGGCTGGCGAGGAAGGGTTCATCCACTTCGATGTCTACGCGTCGCTGCCCGGACATGACGCTGAGGTCGAGGCGTTGACCAGGGAGTATGCGGAAGTCGATCGCAAGGCCGGCGTCCGCCACCGATGGATCGTGTACGCCGTGGTCATCGGAGCGGATCTCCCGGCATTCGTCGTGGCTACGCCGGCCAGGGCGCGCGACGATTACGAGTCGGAGAAAAAGGCGGCCGACCTGCTCCGTGCCGGCCGCGATCTGCCTCTTCACATCCGCAACACGCAACTCCTGCGAAGGGTCGATTCATTCGAAGGCGTCATCCGCCGCGACCTCTCGCATGGAGCGGCGAGAGAAACGAAATGACGGCCCTGTTGTTGCCGCGCGCGAGCCTGTACAAGTACCGGCTTCAACGCTGACGTTCGCCGGCGCGAATCTCGTCGAGTACGACGCGCCACTCCTCGCCACGCTCTTCTGCCGCGTCGCGCGAGCGACGTTCGATCTCTGCGGCCCATGCGCGTTGTACATCGTCTTCGGACTCGGACGCTTCCAAACTGGCCAGCAGCTCGGCCGCGAGCGTGGCGCGCTCATCCGGCTCGAGCGCGAGCGCCTGTTGCAAAACACGGTTTGTCGCGTCGGTCACGAGATCATTATAAACCGGCGGCAGAGGGCAGAATCCACTGCCGAAGAACAAGGACCTCACCCTCGCGCTCGAACTGGCCGGCGCCGGCGAAGAAGCGCTGGTGGGCAAGCAGGCCGGCAGTCACGCCTCCCTGGCCATCGACACCTCCGACTGCCTTGGAGACTACAGACGGATGAAGTCGCTGGGCGTGACGTTCCTCGGCGAACCGCAACCGGGCCCGTGGGGGACAGGCGTGCAGCTCGAGGATCTCTACGGCAACAGGATCTTCATCAGCCAGGAGCCTTGAGGACGCGGGAGCGCGAAGGTCTGAACCGGCGCGATGGAGCGTACCGGTGAACGGGTTCCGGTTACCCATTCATATCTGGCGATTACCCGTTCATATCTGGCGATTACCTTGCTTGGCAGGACGGCCTGCGCGAGACGTCGCGCAGGCCGTTCTTTTCCGGACCGCCCCTCTTTGCACATGACGCAAATCCGTCCACAAATCGTGACCTCGCCGACACGAACCCTTCCTCGGGAGCGCGTATAAACGATCCGGGGACCGCGGAAGAGGGAGGCACCTTCATGAACTCCGTCGATGCTGGGATTTTGGCTCAGGCATTTGAGATCGTGGAGGCTCCGCCTCGCGACCCGCTGCCGGACGGGACCTCCGTCGGGCCCTACCGCATCCGCTCTCTCATCGCCTCGGGCGGGATGGGCGACGTCTACCGCGCGCACGACGAACGGCTCGGACGCGACGTGGCGCTGAAAGTTCTTCCCACCGGCCTGACTGATGACCGGGAGCGGCTGGAGCGCTTCGCGCAGGAAGCGAAGTCAGCCTCGGCACTCAACCATCCCCACATCGTGGCCATCTATGAGATCGGCAGAGCCCGTCCCTCATTCACCGTGGAGCCGATGGCGGCCGCCGGCCAGCGGCAGCGCCCCGAGGAAGTTCACTTCATCGCCATGGAACTGATCGATGGCGAGACGCTGCGCGACTTCCTGGGCGACCGGCCGTCGCTGGCGCGGCGGCTGGAGATTCTGGCCCAGGCGGCCGACGGCCTCGGCAAGGCGCACGCGGTGGGAATCGTCCATCGCGATCTGAAGCCGGACAACGTCATGGTCTCGGTCGAGGGATACGCGAAAATCGTCGACTTCGGCCTGGCCAAGCTCGTCGAGCCGGGGAATGGCTGGAATCCCATCGGCGCCGACTCGCCGACGATGCGAGCCATCACCGCGCAGGGAGAGTTGATCGGAACCGCCGGTTACATGTCGCCGGAGCAGATCCTCGGCAAGGTCATCGATCAGCGCTCCGACATTTTCTCCTTTGGCTGCATCATCTATGAAGCGGTCACGGGCCGTCGTCCCTTCAACGGCGAGTCGTTCGTCGATACCTTGCACGATGTGCTGCACGGCACGCCGGCACCGCTCGAACACCCCGAGTTGGAACGGATCGTCGGGAAATGCCTGGTCAAGGATCGCGAGTATCGCTACCAGTCGATCCGCGACATCGCGCTCGACCTGCGCGCCGCCGGCGAGGAGCGCAAGCCCGAGGCTCCGCCGCGAAACCGTTTCCCGAAGATTGCCGCCTCCATCTTTCTCGGGCTGGTGGTCGTGGCCGTCGCCGGTCTGATCGCATGGCAGGCCTATGTACGGACGCGTGCCACCAGCGGCGATGCCTCGATCGTGCATTCGGCTCTGCAACGGATCACGACCACGGGCCATGTCAGCCATCTGGCCATCTCGCCCGACGGCCGATTCGCCGCCTATTCGATGACGGACGGGATCGCCGGCGAAGGCGTCTGGCTGCAGCAGATCGCCACCGGAAGCCGTGTCAACGTGATTCCACTGGTACCGAAAACCTACTATGCCGGCCTCACCTTCTCCGCCGACGGCGATGATCTGCTGGCGACGCGCTACGAGGGCTCGATCTACGGCGCGGTAGTGGAAGTACCAATCCTCGGCGGAACGCCGGCGAAGCTGATCGGCGACGCAGACACCCTTGCATCGCCGTCACCCGACGGCAGGCAACTCGCGGTGACGCGGGACGTACTCGAGAAAGGCGAAGGGCGGCTGCTCGTCACCGCGCGCGACGGGTCGCGGGAGCGCGTGTTGGCCACGCTGTCACTCACCATGTGGCCAGCTTCGCCGGCCTGGTCACCGGATGGGAAGACGATCGCGGTCACACACGGGCAGAGCGTGTTCACCATCGACGTCGCCAGCGGCGTGAAGAAGAGCGTTCCGCTTGCCGGTCCGCACGGCGCGATTCGCGACGTGGCCTGGACCGCCGCGGGCGACGCGCTGATCATCAGCGCCGTCGACGAGCGCTCGACCGGCCACAATCAGTTGCTGCACGTCGACGTCGCTTCGGGTGCGATGACGAGCCTGACGGACGACAGCGACGAATACAGGGAGCCCCACCCCATCGGCTCCTCGATCGCCGCGATCCAGACGAAGTTCCAGTCCGCGCTCTGGTCTGTGACGCCCGGCATTCCAGCCACACAGTTGACGGGCGGCCTCGGCACGACGGACGGACTCTACGGCCTCACCTCGACGCGCGACCGGCACGTCATCTACACCTCCTCCGCCGGCGGCACCGTCGATCTCTGGACCGCGAACGCCGACGGCTCGGATCCAAGGCAACTGACCAACGACGACCGGCTGGAGTCGCATCCCGTCGTGACCGCGGACGGATCGACGATCGTCTACATCAGCCAGGCCCGAGGCGCCTCAGCCGTCTGGCGCATGAACATCGACGGCTCGCAGGCCAGGGCGATCGCAGCGGCGCCGGCAATCTATGACTTCGCCGTCTCACCGGATGGCAAGCGCATCGTCTACGCCTCGAGTAACGACACCTCCAATCGCGCCTCGCTGATGTCGGTCTCGATCGACGGCGGCTCGCCGGCCACCATCGCCACGACCGGACCGTTCCTCATGTGGCTGCAGTTCACTCCCGACGGCCGCACCGTCATCTACTCCGCGCTGGACGACAAAGCGATCAAGATGTTCAAGGTAGCCGCTGGCGGCGGCCCCGTAACAAAGCTGTTCGACGGACCGGGACACGACGCCGCCGTGTCGCCGGACGGAAAACTGATCGTGTTCGCCTCGGGAATGGAGGAAACCGGCGCAAAGATGACCATCCTCTCGCTCGACGGCAGCACGCCGCCGCATCTCCCCGACCTCACAGCACGGATATTCCGCTGGACGCCCGACGGAAAGGGAATCGTCTACATCAAGCACGACGGCCGGCAGGAGAACCTCTTCGTCCAGCCGCTCGCCGGCGGCTCTCCAACGCCGCTGACCACCTTCACCGACGGAGCGATCGCCAGCTACGAGTGGTCGCCCGACGGGCAGCGAATCGTTCTGACTCACTTCCTGCAGATGCGCGATGTGGTGGTGTTGAACGCCGGGAAGCGGTAGGCGGGCGTTGAAATCGGGGGCGGGATATCCATTAGATATACTATTGCGATGCGCAAGGTTCTCGTTTCTCTGCCCGAGACCGATCTCCAGATCATTGACGCCGCGGCACGCAAGGAGGGTGAGACGCGTAGCTCGTTTGTCCGGCGAGCCGCTCTCGCGGAGGCACAGCGTGAGCGCCGACCCATCGACGACCCTGCCGGCCGCAGGGCGTTTTCGAGATTGCTCAGCAGGGCCGAGCGCCGCAGGCCCATCTCCACGGCCGAAGCACTTGAGGCCCGGGATCGCGGGCGTCACTGATCGATCTGGTGGTGGATGCCTCGGTCACGTTCAAATGGCTCATTCCCGACGCAGCCGAGGAGGACGTGCCGGCCGCCAAGGCCTTGCTCGTCGATCACATGGCGGGAAGATCGAGGATCGTCATCCCGTCCCTTCTATATTACGAGGTCGGGAACATCCTCTGTTCGGGCGCTCCCGGCCGCCGATCGAAGAGGCTCTGGATGCGCTGACTGACCTCTTCTCCATCCCGCTGGAGGTTGTACCGCCCGCGATGGTCAGCGCAACCGCCACGCTGCGGCAGGCCTCGCTTGACGCACTCTCGTACTACGACGCGACGTACGTCGCGCTCGCCGAGATGCTCGACTGTCCGCTGATCACTTCCGACAGGCGCTTGGCGCAACGAGCGCGCGACACCGGCCGCGCGCGCTTACTGGGCGCGGTTTGAGGTCGTCGACGACCTCGAGTTCAATTGTCGGGACAAGTCAGGTCAACCTGAACTGGGGCGCCGCTAAGTTGATTTTCCAGATACGACCCCCAATTTGGACGCGGAAGCATGGACATCCCGCATGATGGCCCTGTACGCGCGACGGACGAGAGGTGAATAGTAGGCTGCGCCGAGACAAAACTCTGCGCGCGCGGCAAACGGTTCGCACTCGCACTTGCTGTGGAAGGTGAGGACTTCCCGCATCGCGCTATACGCAGGCGTGAAGCCCAGCTCATATTTTTCCAGCGCGAACTCGAGGTTGTCTAAGGCTTGGTAGACGTACGCGGTCTGCTGAAACGTCAGCTTGTCGCTGTCCCCACGTTCCGCTATTCGGCCACCGCCGGGCACCTCGTAGTGCTTGGTCAATAGCATCTGGAGCGCATACCACTGCTCGCTCTTGTCCTTACTCGTACCCTGGATGCTTGCTTGGTAATCCTCGGCCGCCTTCTGCTGAAAGGTCGCGCGCCACTGGACAATCGCGAAGAGCCCGACGGCGAACGCGACCGTCGCGCCAAACTCGAACTTGTCAGTTGGCCCGCGGTATCGCCCGAGCGCAGTGATGAACAGCACGAGCGCGATGATGCTGCCGCCCAACCATGCCGTGCGGGTTCGAGCCCACAACCGGCGGCGGCACCCGATGCGACGGAGCATACGGCGGGCATCGGCTTCACTGCTTGGATGTCGCACCCGTCACTCCTGTCGCACCCGTCGCGGCGGTGATGCCGGTCATTCCTGTTGCGCCAGTAGCTCCCGGAGTCGCTGGCGCATGCGGATTCGTCGGTGCTTGACTCGTGGGATATATGCAGGCGAGACGGATGCTCACACTGAGAGCGATCGCGGCAAAGATACCAAGGATCAGGGTCGCGACCCACACGTCCCAGCCAGTCCGCGCATTACTCTCCACATCGTGTTCGCGTTTGATCACGAGCAACTGCTGCGCAAGTACGATTGCGATCGTCGCGAAGGCCAAAAAGCTGATGGGTAGAATAAACCGATCCATCGTCAGCGCTCCTGTTGACGGCTACAGCGGAGCGCACGCCCCGTTGCGTGTGCTTCATGCTCGTCATGAGTGTTCACCTTAGGAGTGACGCACATCGACAAAGTCCTACCTTGAGCGGCCCTGGGAGAATCGGAACCGTCAGAACCAGTGTTGCCAGCGTGCACGACCGCGGCGAGAAGCCGGGCGAGTCGCTGCCGCCCTCGGCCCGGCCTCTATTAGAGTCCCTCGGCATTTCCCCCGACGATCATCTGCCGTCGACCGGCAATCGCTCCGCCTGGGGAAGCGATGCCGTCGACGACATGCCCTTCATCTTCTCGCCGTACGGAAACGGATGGCATCTCGACCGTCGCCGCTTCGAACGAGCGCTGATCGACCGCGCCCTCGCCGCCGGCGCAACCCGCCGCACCAACACCCGCGTCACCTCGGTGGCCCGCGACGGCCGCAACTGGCGCCTGCAACTCGACGACGGCTCAACGATTGACTGCGCCTTCCTCATCGACGCCACCGGCCGCGCCTCCTGGCTCGCCCGCCGCCTCGGCGCGCGCCGCGTGATCCACGACCGCCTCATGGCCACGGTAGCCTTTCTCGACGGCGGCCACTGCGACGCTACGACGCTCATTGAAGCCGCCGAGGATGGCTGGTGGTACAGCGCCCGCCTCCCCGATTCGCGACTCGCCGTGATGCTGGTCTCCGACACGCCGCGCCCGTTTACTCCCTCCCCACTGACGCAGGCCCGCATCGACGCCGGCGGCTATGCCATGACTGCCCCGCCCCGACGCGTCGACGCCGGAAGCGCCCGCCTCGACCGCGCCTGCGGCGACGGCTGGCTGGCCATCGGCGACGCCGCCATGTCCTTCGACCCAATCTCCTCGCACGGCCTCCTCACCGCGCTCTCCACCGGCCTGGCCGCCGGCGAGACGTCTCTCCCCGACTACCAGTCATTCGTCGACACCACCTGGCGCGCGTACGCGCGCATGCGCCACGCCTGCTACGCGGGGGATGGGCGGTGGGGGGAGGCGCCGTTCTGGCGGGCAAGGCGCGCCGCCGCTTCCTAACCAACCGGCTGAGCGTGGCTACCTTCTCTTCGCGTCTTCGCGTCTTCGCGTGAAATCGATCTCACGCGAAGCCGCGAAGGGCGCGAAGGGGAGAACGCATCTGTTATCCTCGCAAACGCATGACGAATATCGAAGTCATCGAGCGTGAAGTGGAGAAGCTCAGTCCGGAAGAGCTGGCCGAGTTCCGTGCGTGGTTCATCGAGCACGACTGGGAAACCTGGGATAGAGAGCTCGAACGGGATGTCGCAGAGGGCCGCCTGGAACGGTTGGCCACGGAAGCTTTGGCGGAAGTTGAGCGAGGCGAAGCGAAGGAACTGTGAGTCATCGCGCCACGAGCCGCTTCTGGCGCGCGCTTGAGAGGCTTCCGCCCAACCTCCAGAAACTCGCACGCGAGAATTTCGCGCTGCTCAAGAGTGATCCTCGACATCCATCACTTCGATTGAAACGGGTCGGAAAGTATTGGTCGGCTCGGATCGGGGCCTCGCATCGGGTTCTCGGCCTCGACTCTCCCGTCGGAATTGCCTGGTTCTGGATCGGTCCACATGAAGAGTACCTACGGATCATCAAAGAGTCGTGACGTCTGCCCAACGTGCGCAGAAGACCGAAAGGTCTGGCCCCGAACCGCCTGTCCGGCTTGGAAACATCCTCCTGTTCGGGCGCTGCCGGCCGCCGATCGAAGATGCTCTGGATGCGCTGACCGACCTCTTTTCTATCACGCTGGAGGTTGTGCCACCCGCGCTGGCCAGCGCAACCGCCACACTGCGGCTTGCTCGCTTCGCGGGCTCTCATACTACGACGCAACGTACGTCGCACTGGCCGAGATGCTCGACTGCCCGCTGATCACTGCCGACCGGCGCTTGGCGCAACGAGCGCGTGACATCGGGCACGTACGATTACTGAGCGCGGTTTGAGGCTGTTGCCAGCGGCCGCCGCTACCCTTCCTTCGCGCTTTCGACTTTGGACCTGACCCCAGTTCCCGTCTCTCCGGAAGTGCTCGTCCGCCATCAGTATTAGACTAGGAGGATGGAGCCATCCGAAAACCGACTGGTGCACTATACAAGTTCGCCCGACGTCGTTGCCTCAATACTTGAGAACGGCTTTCTGCTCGTTCCGAATAAGCGCGGCCTGATTAACTATTTGCTTGGTGAAGAAACGTTTCCAGAGAGAGAGCCACAGCAGTTTGGGATGGTCTCGTTTACACAACTTCCGTTTGATCGGGCTGGCCTCCACCGCAAGAGATTTGGCGACTTCGGAATCGTGGTGTGCTGGGAATGGGCACTGCAAAACGGAGCAGAACGAGTCACGTACGTCGATGAACGTGGCGCGACTGCGGAGGCCTATTCGTGGTTATTTAGATTTGCGAAACAAGAGCTAGAAGAGGCCGCCGGCGGCAGTGTGAGTGGTCTGTCACTAGAGAACCTCGCAGTGGCGTCATTCGCCAAGTCAACCATTTGGTCGCGTATGCTCCGATTGTACGAATACATGGAGCCGGAGCACAACTCGCCGCATGTTGAATGGCGAATAGTAAACTCCGTCCCTCAATATCATCGCGTTGAGATCCGTTCCCAACTAATCGCTGAGTTGTTGGAAGAGGTGAAGCGCTGGCGTGGCCATGGCAGCGTGCGAATATCACCGAACGACATTCACGCATTCATCTGCCCGAGACACGAAGTCCGCAGCCTAGCTTCAGTGTTGCCGAATGGGTTCGGCGATGTACCAATTCTTCCGTATGGTGATCGTCTACGTAGATTACAAGCGCTTCGTGAACGAGCAGTTTGGGGCTATCGTGGCAGGGAGCGGATAGTCAAAGTGCTCACTCCGCCACCGGCAGGAACCCATTGGCTCTGGAAGAATTCTGACGACGCATTTCAGCTTCCAGATGTCGGCCTCATTAGAGGTGTGCATCTCCGTCAAGACGAGGTTCAAAGGAATGCCATCTTCTTGCTGCAGTATGAAGACGTGTTTGGACGAATGTGTGACCTCGCGATGCAAATTGGGCCGGCATTCACTCTGCTTGATTCCCTCGAACGCATCCGTCAGATGTCCGGTCTACATCCAACACGGCCACTTCCCTGGCTACAACGTCCGCGTGATCTTCTCATTGGTCGCGTGCGCATGGGTGTAAACCCACCACCAGGGCGCAGGTCTAGGTAACTACTTAGTTAGTGTGGAGCGTTCGGGTGCCAGGGCTCCATGACTGCGCGGCCCGATTCCGTCGGGATGATCTTGGCTTTCTTGATTGCGTCTTCCCACTTTTCGCGGCCGGTGATCTTCTCAGCCTCGCCTTCGACTAACGGGAGGACTTCGGCAATGATCTGCCGAGAGACGCAGCCGGTCAGTGCAGTTGGAACGAGATAGGCAGTGTAGCCATGCTCGTTTTCGCCGCCGAATTCGAACTTGTCTAGGGCCACATGGGAGACCATGCCGACGAGTTGTCCGTCTTCGCGGAATACGGGGCTGCCGCTCGCGCCGCCCTGCGTGTTCGTGTTGATCCAGAATCCGAAGGGATTCTGGTCCAGGCGGTCCGGAAGGATAGCGCTCACGATTCCAGAGTGGAGTGTCGGAGTGATCTGGTTCAGGTGGCCAGGTAGCTTGAGAAGCGCAGTCCCCATTGGAAATCCTGCGAAGGCAACGTCTTCCCCTTCCTCGATGTCGGTGGTTGCGACGGCGATCTTGGGCGTATCGGAGAGAGGCAGGAGGATAAACGAGACGTCCGGCGGATTCGGCCCCTTGTACTTCGTCGGGTCGCCGATGAGCGTCGCGTGCCCCGTGGCGAAGATTTCGAGTGGCGCCCAAGCGAGGTACGTCTTACCCTTGACGGTGACCTCGTGGTAGACGAGGACTTGGGCCGGAATCCCCTCGTGCCCTTCGGGTCTCGGAAGGTCGTCCAAGGCATCGACCACATGCCGATTGGTGCAGACGATTCCCTGCGAGGAGATGAGGAATCCGGTGCCGATGATCTCGGGGAAGTCTTCCTGGACGAAAGAGAACTTCGCGGCGATGGCGACGATGCAGTTCGAGACGCTGCGGTACGCTTGAACGAAAGACATCCTGATACCTCGTGTCGATTTTACGCCCGGTCCTCGGCTCGCTTCTCCCTTCCGCCTGAGGGCCATCTCCTGGGTGAGGTCTAAGGTCTAAAGCGCCGCTTCACGCCGACCGACGCCCACCCCTGGCTTTCGCCACTTTAGACTTCAGATCTGCCACCCCATTTGCCCCGTTTTCAAACGACTTTGAGCGGCCAAGCTTTCACCGCAATCTTCGCTAGCCGCTGTTGGCGCTCCTCGATCTCGGGAGGACCCCATAACTTCACGCCCTTAAACTCAGCCGTCAGAGAGAACTTCGATGCACCAAGAACACTCGCCTTTATCGCGATGCCTTCGTCGTCTGCGAGTTCGTTTTGACTTTTCTTAAGTAGCGCCATATTACCAATACGTCGATACCACGCCCGGCGCACGTCTTCATCAATTTGCCATTTCGGCGACTGCGACTGCGGCATGACATGCTCCAGAGTGATTTCACCCTGATCGTCGTTCGGAACGTATTCCGGTTGCACTTCGTTGTCTTCCTTTTGCTGGAGTGCCGATAGGTAATAGCGGGCGAGGACTGGTTTCCCTACAGTTGCGTGCGCGAATGCTTGGCCGAAATCCGTGTCGCCTGGAACAACCTTCTTGAGCTCATCAAGGAGCGCCTTGGGGCTCTGGAGTGTTTCCGCCCGCACCTTCTTCGCCAAGTCAGAATAAGCCTTTTCCAAATACCCAGCGCTGCCACCTCCTACGATCAAGAATCGAACGGAGCAACAAACTAATATCCTGAGACATCTCTCCACATCGTTCTTCTTGAATTTGCCAATGATCGCCAATAGTAGCGGGCGCACTTGCTCAATCTCCAACTGCCGCAAAGTCGCTATTGACTTGCGTGCACCGCTGGGGTAGCTCTTCCATAGGTCGTGCGAAGGCGTTACGAGCGCGGCGTAGTGACTAGCATCCTGCGCCAGAGCATCGGCCAAGTCGACTGCGCCCTGTTTACTCTTAACCTCGACCTTGATTCGCTCAAAGAGCGCACGGTCACGTGCCAGAGCGTATTTTGATGACCAGTAGTGGCGAATGTAAGTAAGTACTAATGCTTCGCCGCCCACCATCTCAATCGCGCCGACCATCGAATACCAACGCTGTTGCACTTCTTTGATGCGGTCCTGAGATTTGCCGAAGATGTAGTTCTTCACCAAATCGGCTTTTGATAACTCTAGGCCGCGATCGTTGAGTGTCTCAAACATCACAAAAGCATTGGCTTCATCGGGAACTATCACCCAAATAACCCGTGCGCCATCGTTTAGAAATTGTATCCATTCCAACAGTCGCGCCGTCTTATCGTTCACGGAATACGGCCTTACGATACTGGAGACGTGAGCAGCGGCGATCTTGGCGGCAGCGTTGATTCGCGCGTGAGATTCTGGTGCCTTGTCGAGTTGAGGCGCAGCTGCGGTCAGGCGACCAGGATCATCCGGCTTGAGTAGGATTCGGCGCCGAAAATATTCATTGTCGGTTTCGCTGAGGATAAATTTCGGCGTCCATTCCTGACTGTTTAGATCACGATTCAGTAAGTAATCACGTTGAATGTCATACGCGCGATCCTTGTCGCCGCTGGCGAAGAAGTGGTCACGGATTGCTGCAACCAAGATCGTAGTAGTGGCTAGGCGTTGTTGCCCATCGACAACCTGCGGTCGACCGCCATCACCGCGCGTGAGCACAATCGATCCTAAGAAGTACTCTGTGTCGGCTCCTTGCGCGATCGACGCGCTAAAATCTTCAAACAACTCCTTGACGTGATCCTTTTCCCACTTATATGAGCGTTGGTTAATTGGCACGGCTAGATTTGTCGTAAAGAGCGCCCTTCCAAGGGTTTGATCGCCAATAACCTGAATGCTGCCTACAGTTCCCATGAGGTATAGCCCTCCCGCGCTGGCAAGCTTGTGGGCGGAGGTCATGCCGCACCTCCAAGCATGCCGACCGGCTCATCATAGCCCTCCCTGTCGGCGGATGAGTCAAGCTTATCCTGGCCCCTTGGGCCTCCTGGCCGTAAGCTCAGTCCTTTCGAGACTTCGGCGACACCCAAGGACCGCGATCGAACACCTCGACGAGCTCTGCGACGCGACAATCGAGAGCTTCCGCTAGGCGAAGGATCATTCCAAGTGTGGGTGTCGTCGTGCCGCGTTCCAACTTGCTGATGAACTGGAGATTGGAGCGGGACCGGTCTGCGAGGTCGGTCTGGGTCAGACCCCGAGCGAGCCGGAGCGTGCGCAGATGAGGACCGAAGATCTCGCCTTCAGGCCGAAGCTCTTCTGTCATCGCTTCCTGCTGAGTAATCGCATGGAGATCTTCATGGACGAATCCACCCGCTCCCGTATCCGTCATATCTTCCTCTCTCCCCGTCCCAACTTCGCCCTTCTGACGGCGGCGGATCTGCTGGGGTTTACCCTCAAGGAGCTGAAACGGGAGATCGAGGATGGGGCGATTGTAGCGGTTTGGACGGCCATCGGGGAGCGGATGACGCGGGAAGAGCTGGTGTCGGTGGCGATGCAGAAGTGGGAGCAGTCAGCGATCGAAGAGGCTCTCGGGGAGGACGCGGCGCGCGTCCTGCCGGAGGCGATCCGGCTGGTGGAGTTGCGGGCGCGGGTGCCGCGGTATCAGAGGGACGTGCTTCGGGAGCTGGCGCGGAGGGAGGGGACGTCGGTCGATGCAGTGTTGACGCGCGAGCTCGAGGATGTGGCGTCGGCGCATGCCGAGGAGCTGGCGGGAGTGCCTGGGCTGTCGATGGCCATGCGGTGGCCGGAGACCGGCGTGTCGGGGTAGCGTTCCGGCGCGCGTGAGGGTCGAATCGGCTGTCGAATAGAGCCATGGATCTACTGAATAGGCGTTTTTCGTATCGAGTAGATCCATGGATCTATTCAAAAGGCGTTTTCTGTTTTGGAGTAGATCCATGGCTCTATCGAAGAGGTCTGGAACCTGTTGAGTAGATCCATGGATCTACCGAAGAGGTGTCAAGCCTGATGGGGGAGCCTTAGAGCCTCCCCTGAGAGGCTTTAAGCCACACCCCTGTGTGTTTAAGCCACACCCCGGTGTGTTTAAGCCACACCCGGGTGGCTTGAAGCCACACCCCTGTGGCTGTGAGCCACACCCCGGTGGCTTGAAGCCACACCCCGGTGGCTTTTGAGCCACACCCCTGTGGCTTTAAGCCACCCGCATGTGGCTTTAAGCCTCCCACGTGAGGCTCTGAGCCTCCAGGCCGGACTCTCCGACCACCCGCGGGGAGCGCGGCCTGGGCACGTTTCGCCCGCGCGAGCACGGCCGGACTGGAGAGTCAGACCTAGGTAGTCCGAGCGGCTCCGCTCGGGGCATGCGTTGGCCACGGTCGCCGAGGCCCGCCGGTCCGCGGCTCAGGCAGGGCTACGTCGTGCCTCCAGATGCTTGCGCCGATTCAGTGACGCAATACTTTTTCGCGCGATCAAGTTGTGAAATATGGGAAAATCACCCAAGATTTCCAACATCTGCGAAGGGAACGTCATGGCACCGCGAACCTTGAAAGAGCTGCAGAAGCTGAGTCCTGAGCTTACGACGCGTCCGGCTTCGGACGTCAAGGACCATTGGCGGGACATCGTCGCGGACGCGAACTCCAACGGAGAGGTCTTCGTGACGCACTACAATCGACCGGAGGTCGTCGTCGTTTCCCTCGATCGATATACGAAGCTCAGGGCCGAGGCAGCGGCCAACGACCCGTTGACAATCCTGCGCGCAGAGTTCGATCAGGAGCTGGCGTTTCTTCGGGAACCGCAAACGGCCGGCAAGCTGCGCCATGTTTTTGGGGCGGGGACCGATGAACTTGCTCGCGCCGCCAATGCGGCGGCCTCCCGCAAGTCGTGATGGATGCCGCGGCGGACGCGGTCATCTTTGTCCTTGCCGGAGTTAACGGCGCCGGTAAGAGCTCGGTGGGCGGGGCACTCCTCCGCGAGAAGAAGCTCGATTACTTCAATCCCGACGAAGTCGCGCGCCGCATCCGGAAGACAGTCGGCGGCTCTATCGATGACGCGAACGCGCTCGCCTGGCAGGAAGGAAAACGGCGGCTCGAGTCGGCCATTGAGGCGCGATCGAGTTACGCCTTCGAGTCGACGCTCGGAGGGAACACCATCCCTCGACTACTCCGGGAGGCCGCTGAAGGTGGAATCCCGATCTTCGTCTGGTATACCGGCTTGGCTACTTTGGAGCAGCACATCGCGCGTGTTCGTGCTCGCGTCGCGTCCGGCGGGCACGATATACCCGAGGGAATGATCCGGCAGCGTTGGAACAACTCGCGGCGGAACCTCATCGGGCTCATGCCCTTTCTGACCGAGTTGAGGGTTTTCGACAATAGTCAGGAGGGTGATCCGGCTGCGGGAACGATCCCTCAGCCGAGGCAACTTCTGCGCTGGCGTGAGGGCCTGATCGTTGCTCCGACTCCCGAAGTTCTGGCAACAACGCCGGAGTGGGCGATGCCGATCGTGGTGCAGGCACTGAAACTTCAGCGAGGGGTGAGGTGATTGCGTGGCGCGGCGTAGCGCCGGCCCGATAAACCGCCAGCGAGCCCCTCAGGGCAGGCGCTGGCGGTCCAGACGACTAGCCGTCGGCGCTACGTCTTGGCGCTACGCGCCTCCTACTTCGGTGGTGGTGGCGGGGGTGGCGGCGGTGGCGGCGCTGCCAGTCCCAATTCGGCGAAGTCGCTCAGCGGCGCCCATGATGCGGCTCCCGGCCGCCACGCTTGTGTCGATGGACTGGCCTGGCCGGACTGGACCATCGCGCGAAGGGCGTCGTCGGTGTAAGGGCCGTAGGTCTTGCCGTCGATGGCCAGCGACCATCGCGGCGTGTTGACCGCACCACCACCGCCGGGAGGAGGCGGCGGCGGGGCGGAGGCATTACTGGCGCCGAACGCTTGTCCCATGGCACCGCCGATGGCGATGCCCGCGCCGAGGCCGACGCCGGCGCCGGCGATGCCGCCGGGGTTGGCGGCAGCGACCGGGATGGCTTCGGCGGTCTGCAGCTGCGTGTATTGGCCAAGACGGTCGCCGAGGACACCGAGCTTCGTGCGCTGGTCGATCGCGGCTTCGACTTCATCCGGCAGCGAGATGTTCTCGATGAAGAAGCGCGAGAGCTCGAGGCCGTAGCGGGTGAATTCCGGCCCGACTTTCTCGACGGCCACCGCGCTCAGGTCGTCGTACTTCGACGCCAGGTCGAGCGCGGGGATGTTGGCCTCGGCGATGGCATCGGAAAGGCGCGAGAGGATCGTCGAG
This sequence comes from Thermoanaerobaculia bacterium, assembly GCA_035576505.1. Classification (GTDB taxonomy): domain Bacteria; phylum Acidobacteriota; class Thermoanaerobaculia; order Gp7-AA8; family Gp7-AA8; genus JADGNZ01. The sequence goes on from DATLWH010000756.1 coordinate 19,710, forward strand.
CGCAACTGCCCGACGATGTCCGCTGTGGTCGTCAATCCGCGCGTCCCGACGATCTGCTCGAAGAAGGTCTTGGCCTCGTTGATGCGCATGGCGTACGTGCCGTAGGCACGCAGGCGGATCATGCCGAAGTCGCGGTCGCGCATCATCACCGGATTCGTCGTTCCCCACTTCAGGTCGGTGAAGAGCCGCGTGTTGAAAAAGTAAACGTCGGCCTTGAAGGGCGACTGGAAACCGTACTTCCAGCCCCGCAGCGCCGTCAGGATCGGAATCGTCTCCGTGGTCAGCGTATAGAGACCGGGCGCGAATACGTCCGCCGCCTTCCCCTCATTGATGAAGACGGCGACCTGATTCTCGCGAACGGTCAGCTTCGCCCCCATCTTGATCTCGGCGTTGTAGACAGGGAATCGATAGACGAGCGTGTCCGGCGTCTCATCGAGCCACTGGATGATCTCGATGAACTGCGTGGAGGCCTCATGTTTCAGGTTCTCGAAGAAGGTCATGGCGTTCTCCCCGTGAGATAGATACGGATGGGACGGCGGCGTGTTTTGCTGCCTGTCTGCCTCCTGTCGAGTTTACACCGGAGGAGAACCGAAACCAGAAACCAGAAACCAGAAACCAGAAACCAGAAGCGGAGATCTTCAGCCTTCAGCCTTCTGCCTTCAGCCTTCTGCCTTCCGCCTTCTGATTTCTGCCTTCTGTTTTCTGGTTTCTGGTTTCTGGTTTCTAGTTTCTAGTCTCGATTCCCCCGGCGAGGTACACTGACCACCTCGAATGATGATCGGCTCAGAGTGGCTCGTCGACGCGGCGGGCTGTCGCCCCGAGGCACTGACGAGCGTTGCCACGCTGCGCGTGCTCTTCGAGCGCATCACGCTCGAGCTCGATCTCCACCCCGTACATGAACCGCGCTTTCACGTTTTCCCGCCGCCGGGCGGTGTGACCGGCTTCGTCATCCTGTCGGAGTCGCATCTGGCCTGCCACACGTACCCGGAACATGGGGTGATCACCTTGAATCTGTATTGCTGCCGTCCGCGGCCGGAGTGGCCGTGGCGTGAACGGCTGGCCGAGATCCTCGGCGCATCCGAGGTTGTGGTGCGCGATTTCGTGCGCAGCTTCGACGAGGCCGTCCGCAAGGAAGAGGTGGCGTCGTGGCGGTAGCGAATTGCCCGGCCTGCGGCGCCGCGATCGAATTCAAGATCGGATCTTCGGTCGTCGTCGTCTGCGATCACTGCCACAGCGTTGTGGCGCGGACCGATCGCGGATTCGAGGATCTCGGCAAAGTGGCCGCGCTCGTCGACACCGGCTCACCGCTGCGGCGCGATCTTCCCGGGCGCATTCGCGGCAACGGCTTCCGCATCGTCGGCCGCACGCAGATGCGGCACCCGATGGGGGGTGTCTGGGACGAATGGTATGCGGCCTTCGACGACGGCCAGTGGGGTTGGATCGCCGAGGCACAGGGAAAGTACTACCTCACCATCAAAACGACGCGGACGAATCTGCCTCCCTACAAGGTGCTGCAGATCGGCGGATGGTTCGACAAGATGAAGGTCGTCGAGATCGCCACGGCCACCGTCGTCTCGGGCGAAGGGGAGATTCCGTTCCGCGTCGAGCCTGGCAGCACGTACGAGTATGCGGATCTCTCCGGCACGAACCGGCGGTTCGGCACGATCGACTACAGCGAGGATCCTCCGTTGCTCTTCGAGGGTGAAGAGACGACGCTGACGGACCTCGGCATCAACATCGCGCTCGAGCCGGAGCGGGCGGCGACGGTCAAGGTGGCACGGCTCTCCTGCTCGCAGTGCGGCGGACCGCTGACTCTCGTCGCTCCGGATCAGACCGAGCGCGTCATCTGCCCCCACTGCGGTGCCGCGCACGATGTGAGCGAGGGGAATCTTCAGTACCTCAAGACTCTGGAGCGCCACGGTCCGCAACCGGTCATCCCGCTCGGAAGTAACGGCACCATCGGCGGTGAGGCGTACGTCATCGCCGGATTCATGCAGCGGAGCGTGACGTTCGACGACGAGAAATTCTACTGGACCGAGTACCTCCTCTTCGCGCCGCGTACGAAGTCGTTCGCATGGCTGGTCGATGACGATGGGCATTGGAGTTTCGTCACTCCGTTGAGCGCCGGCGACGTCGACGACAGCGAGCTCGCCGGTGCGGCAAAGCGCGTCAGCGCGCAGGGGAAGACCTTCGCCATCTTTCAGGATGCCGTGGCCACCGTCGAGTCGGTGATCGGCGAGTTCTACTGGAAAGTGGAAGTCGGCGAGACGGCGCGCGCCGTCGACTACATCGCGCCGCCGGAAGGAATCACGAAAGAGTTCTCCGACACGGAAACGTCGCACGAGGTCAACTACTCGCTGGCGCGGTACATGCCGCCGGAAGAGGTCGAGTCGGCGTTCGGCATCACGGGGCTGGCGCGGCCGAGGAAGATGGGGACGTTGCAGCCCGTGATCCCGGGCGGCGGATGCGGCCCCCTGGTCGCCGTATGGGCCTTTCTCGTGATCGCATTCGTTGTGGTCTCTTTCGTCGTCTCCGCCGCGTTGCCCCACAAGGTCGTGTTTTCTGAGGAGTATCCGCTCGATCAGTACGCGGCCGCGGGAGATTCGACGACAACCACGGGCTCGCAGCCTGCCACTGCCACGACCACGACCACGAATGGCGCAGGTTCGGCGGGAGCGGATTGGTCGCAGGGCAAAGTTTCGGCGCCGACCGCGACCGACACGTCGCAGACGAGCACGACCGACACGTCGCAGACAAGCACGACCGACACGTCGCAGACGGCCACGACCGGCACTTCGCAAACGACGACGGCCACAGGCACGGACCGCTCAGAAGTGAACACGGTCATCTTCACAAAGCCGTTTGTCATCCAGGGGGGCCACAACCTCAAGGTCGAAGCACTGACGCAGCTTTCGGAGTCGTGGCTCCACATCGACGGCAGTCTTTTCAACGAGCAGAGCGGCTTCCTCGAGCCGTTCCAGATGCAGCTCGAGCACTACGAAGGGGTCGAGGACGGCGAACACTGGACCGAGGGATCGCTGAGCGCGTCGAAGTATTTTTCGACGCTGAAACCGGGCACCTACTCACTCCGTCTGGATACGTACCGCGACGCCGCGAAACCGGCACCCACGCTGAACGTCACCGTAACCGAGGGCGTCTTCCCGTCGGCCGGATGCGTCTTTCTGGTCATCGCCCTGGCCCTCATCACCGTCCCGGCAGTCCTGTTCGGGCGCAAGAAGGGAACCGGAAGCGAGTCGGAACGCTGGGCGGATGCGATGTTCACTCCCGAGGGTGAGCTGAACGAATAAGGGGACACCATGGGCAAAGTGATCTACGCGGCTTTCGGACTTCTTCTCCTCGTTGGGTATACATCGGCCGTCTGGCGCGGATATGAGATGAGCTCACCCGGCCAGCGGCAGTACGTCGCCGGTGGTCTGCGCGGTGCGTCGCACGGCGGATATCGCTCGTTCTGGTACAGCGGCTTTCATGGAGGAAAATGATGGATTTCACACCGGCAATGCACACCTTCCTGGTCACTCTGGCCTACACGCTCTTCGGGATGATCATCTTCGGGATCGCCTTCGCGATCATCGTGAAGATCACGCCGTTCTCGATGCGTAAAGAGATCGAGGAGGACCAGAACATCGCTCTGGCCATCCTGATCGGTTCGGTCATGCTGGGACTCTCGATCATCATCGCGGCGACGATCCACGGCTGATGAAGAATCGCACGCCGATTCTTTTTCTCAACGTACTGATCATCGCGGCGTGCGGCCTGGTTTACGAGTTGCTGGCCGGCACGGTGGCCAGCTACGTCATCGGCGATTCCGTCACGCAGTTTTCCCTGACCATCGGCATCTACCTCTCGGCGCTCGGCGTCGGCGCGTGGCTCTCCCGCTTCATCGAACGCGACCTGGCGGCGCGGTTCGTGGAGGTCGAACTGGCGGTGGCGCTGGTGGGCGGCCTCTCGGCGCCGCTGCTCTTCTTCGGCTTCGCCCGGCTGGAGTGGTTCCAGCTCTTCCTCTTTCTGGTCGTCTTCGTGATCGGCGTCCTGGTCGGCCTGGAGTTGCCGATCCTGATGCGCATTCTCCGGGACGAGCTCGATTTCAAAGAGCTCGTGTCGCGCATCCTGAGCTTCGACTACGTCGGGTCGCTGGTGGCGGCGGTGCTGTTCCCGCTGTTCCTCGTGCCGCGCATGGGGCTTGTGCGCACGTCGATTCTCTTCGGACTGCTCAACGGCTGCGTGGGGCTTTACGGCACGTTTCTCATGGCCCCGCTGATCCGCCGCGGACGGACAGGACTGCGCATCCGCGCCGCTCTGGTGATGGTTCTTCTGGTCGTGGCTTTCCTGAATGCGAGAACGCTCACGTCATGGTCGGAGCAGGAGTTGTTCGCCGACGAGATCGTCTACGCGACCAGCTCGTCCTATCAGCGGATCGTGATCACGCGCGGGGCCTCGGGGTTTCACCTGTTTCTGAACGGCAACCTGCAGTTCAGCTCCGCCGACGAATATCGCTACCACGAGGCTCTCGTCCATCCGGCCATGGCCATGGCCGGTTCGCCCGCGCACGTCCTCGTCCTGGGCGGCGGCGACGGCCTGGCCCTTCGCGAGATC
>DATLWH010000757.1:0-6349 GCA_035576505.1 Thermoanaerobaculia bacterium
GCCGACATCGTGAGCGGCGTGGTCACGCTGCACAACTTCCCGAAGAAGGCAATGAATCACGGCTTCAAGCCGGTGACGGAATACACCAGCGGCACGAGCCACTACGTCGCGCCGGCGGACTTCGCCACGATCTACAACGTCAACCCGCTCTACAGCGCCGGGATCAACGGAAGCGGCAAGACCATCGCTATCGTCGGCCGTACAGACATCGCCCTGGCTGACGTGCAGTACTTCCGCAGTTTCTTCGGGCTCGTGGCAAACGATCCGGTGTTCGTTCACAACGGAACCGACCCGGGCGACCTCGGCGGCGGTGAAGAAGGGGAAGCCGATCTCGATGTCGAGTGGTCCGGCGCGGTGGCCCCGAACGCCACGGTGAAGTTCGTCATCTCCATGTCGACGACGAGCACTGACGGCGTCGATCTCTCCGCCCAGTACATCGTCAACAACAACGTCGGCGACGTCATGAGCACTAGCTTCGGCCAGTGCGAATCGTCGATGGGCACGACCGAGAACACGTTCTACAACAACCTCTGGTCCCAGGCAGCGACGCAGGGCATCACCGCGTTCGTCTCCTCGGGCGACAGCGGAGCGGCCGGCTGCAACGGCGGCAGCGACACGACCGGCAGCGGCGCAGCCGTCTCCGGCCTCGCTTCGACGCCGTTCAACGTCGCCGTCGGCGGCACGCAGTTCAACGACACCGCGTCGCCATTGACGTGGTGGAACAGCACAAACGCCGCAAACCAGAGCTCGGCCAAGAGCTACATTCCGGAAATGGCCTGGAACGAGAGCGGGAATGTCAGCGGCGGTTCGGGGCTGTGGGCCTCGAGCGGCGGCGCCTCCACTGTCTACACCAAGCCGTCGTGGCAGGTGTGCGTCGGCGTTCCTTCAAACAACGTGCGTTACGTTCCGGATGTCGCGCTGACCGCTGCCGGCCATGACGGGTATCTCGTCATCCAGGGCCACACGTCAACAGTGACCGGACTGGGTGCCGTCGGAGGTACCTCCGCTTCCTCCCCCTCGTTCGCCGGCCTGATGGCGCTGGTGGTTCAGAAGACCGGACAGCGTTGGGGCAACGCCAACACGAAGTTCTACGCGCTTGCCAATGCGCAGTACGCAAGCGGCGGTACAGTGATGTTCCACGACGTCACCAGCGGCAACAACAGCGTGCCGGGCGTGACCGGTTTCAACTGCGGCACGGGATATGACGCCGTGACCGGCGTCGGCACCGTCGACGCAAACGCCCTGGTGAACAACTTCAACGGTTCGACTTCGGATTTCAGCATCTCCGCGTCGCCGTCTTCCGTGACTGTCGTGCAGGGTGCTTCCGGCACGTCGACCATCTCGACGAGCATCAGCGGAAGCTTCAACAGCGCAATCTCTCTCAGCGCGAGCGGCGCGCCCTCTGGAACGACGGTCAGCTTCAGTCCGAGCTCGATCGCAGCGCCGGGCAATGGTTCGTCGACGATGACGATCACGGTCGGCGCGTCGACAGCGGTGGGCAACTACACCATCACCGTGACCGGCACGGGCGGATCGGCGTCGCACCCGACCAGCGTCGCACTCGCCGTGACGTCGGCCAGCGGCTCGGCACTCGTCAACGGCACATTCGAGACCGGCAATCTCAGCGGCTGGACCAGCAGCGGCGTCGCCGCTGTGAACACCGCCGCGAAGCACTCCGGCACGTATGGCGCGCAGCTTGGCAACACGAGCCCATCGACCGACAGCTCGGTCGCGCAGACGTTCACGCTGCCATCGAACGCGTCGACGCTCTCGTTCTGGTACTCGAACACCTGCCCCGACACCGTCACGTATGACTGGGCGACGGCGACTCTCAAGGACAATGTCAGCGGTACGACGACGACGATCCTGGCCAAGGTATGCACCACGACGCCGATCTGGACGCAGGTCAACACGAACGTCGCTTCGAACGCAGGCCACAGCGTCACGCTGACGGTCTTGAATCATGACGACAACTTCGCGGGCGACCCGACCTTCACCTATCTCGACGATGTTGTCGTCAGCACGAGCGCGGGCGACACGACCCCGCCGACGACCTCGATCACGACCCCTGCGAACGGCGCGACAGTCTCCGGCACGGTCAGCGTGACGGCGACCGCCTCCGACAACGTCGGCGTGACGAAGATGGAGATCTACGTTGACGGCGTGCTGAGCAACTCGAACACGAACGCCACCTCGCTCACCTTCTCGTGGAACACGACGGCCGTGGCAAATGGCTCGCACACGATTCAGTCGAAGGCGTATGACGCCGCCGGCAACATCGGCTCGTCAACAACGATTACCGTGACAGTCTCGAACAGCGCGCCGGATACGACCCCGCCGACGACCTCGATCACGGCTCCTGCGAATGGCGCCACCGTCAGCGGCACGATCAACGTAACCGCCACCGCCTCCGACAACGTCGGCGTGACGAAGATGGAGATCTACATCGACGGCGCGCTGAAAACTTCGAACACCAATGCCACGTCGCTGACGTACTCGTGGAACACCACCACGGCCGCCAACGGCACACACACCATTGTGTCCAAGGCGTATGACGCCGCGAACAACGTCGGCACGTCGTCGACGGTCAGCGTGACGGTCTCCAACACCGGATCGCAACAGCTCCTCGGCAATCCCGGATTCGAAAACGGCTCGACGAACACCGCGCCGTGGACGACGACCGCGGGCGTTGTCGATAGCTCGACCGGCGAGCCTGCACACAGCGGCACATGGAAGGCCTGGCTGTGCGGCTACGGCACGACGCACACCGACAACATCGTGCAGACGGTAACCATCGCCTCTACGGTCACCACGGCCACCCTGACCTTCTGGCTGCATATCGACACGGCGGAAACGACGACCACGACCGCCTTCGACACGCTCCAGGTGCAGGTCCGGAACAGCAGCGGCGCCGTACTGGCGACGCTGGCCTCCTACTCGAATCTCAACAAGAACACCGGCTATGCGCAGAAGTCATTCGACCTCAGCGCGTACAAGGGACAGACGATTCAGATCTATCTCGTCGGTGCCGAAGACAGCTCGGCGCAGACCTCGTTCGTAGTCGACGATTTCGCGCTGAACGTGCAGTAAGCAGGCTTTCACTGAAACGCCCCGCGGTGGCAACACCGCGGGGCGTTTTGTTTTGTTCGAAAGACCTATCCGCAGGTGACGCAGATACGCAGATTGAAGACGGTCATTCTTATCTGTGTTCATCTGCGTCATCTGCGGATAATCGTCCTCCGACTCAGGGCTGCGGCTTGACCGGCACCTCCGGCAATTTGGCCGCCTTCGCCGCTTTCTCAAACGCTTCCGATCTCTCGAGAATCTCGATGACGGCGTGGCGCCGGTCTTCGACGGCGGCGGCGAGCTGCGTGGTCGGGGCGGCGTCAGACTGCTGCAGGAGGCGGAGCACGGCGCGAAGCGACTGCGTGAGACTGTTGAGCGTCTCATGGTCCGGAGCGGCCGCCGGCGGCGCTTCGTCATCCTCTTCGCCCGCCGCACCGGACAACTCCGCGGCACGTTTGCGCAGAGCCGTGATCTCGTCGCTCTTCTTCGCGGCGCGAAGTTGCGCGCGAATCGATCGGACTCGGACGCTGACCGACTCGAGCCGCGCGATGTCGTCGTACATCTCCTTCGACAACGCGAACTGCTGCTGGAGATCCGACGCCGGCGCTTTGACCCGCGGGTCCATCTCCACCGACAGCGGCTGCGAATAGCTCTTTCCGTTCACGGTGAGGGAAACGGAGTACGTTCCCGGCGTCACCCACGGCGAGGTCGGCGCCGGCGCAGTGTTGTGAGGCACGGCCGCGATCGGATAGGCATTCCGCGAGCCGGGCGCCGGCGGATAGTGAAGGTCCCAGGTGAAGCGATGCATACCCGCGGCACTCGACAAGGCCTTCACGGGACGGATCCACCACCACGGGATGTTGCCTTCGTCTTTCGGCGCCACAGCCGGATCGGTGCTGGAATAGTGCCGGATGACGGCGCCGGACCCGTCGAGGACATCCAGCGTCACCTGCCCGGCCGCGGCCGCGGGCAGGTAGTAGTCAATGATGGCACCGTCAGGCGGGTTCTCGCCCATCGGCTCGTCCGGCGGGAGCGGCGTGTCGCTGTTCTTGTTCCAGCGGATACGCCACGCGCGCTGCGGCTTGAACAACGTGACCTCGGACATGCGTGGCTGCACCTGCCGCAACGGTTCGATATCGTCCAGAACCCAGAAGCCGCGGCCATGCGTGCCCGCGATGACGTCATCCTCGTGTATGGCCAGATCGCGGATCGACGATGCCGGCATGTTCTGGCGAAGCGACTGCCAGGAATCGCCGTCGTCGAAGGAAACCCACACCTGCGTCTCGCTGCCGGCGAAGAGGAGGCCGCGCCGCTTCGGATCTTCCCGCACGACGTTGATCGTGGCGCCGTCGGCGATGCCGCTGGTGACGTGCTGCCACGACTTGCCGCCATCCCGCGTGCGGTAGATGTGCGGATGCAGCTCATCCAGACGGATCGTGTTGACGGCGGCGTAGGCCTCGTTGGCATCGGCGTGCGAGGCCTCGATGATCGACACCTTCGCCCACGGTTTCAGCTCCGGCGGCGAGACGTCGTTCCAGCTCTTGCCGCCATCGCGTGTGACATGAATCAGCCCGTCGTCGGTCCCCGCCCATAGCGTGTTGATGTCGAGTGGCGACGGCGCCAGCGCGTAGACCACTCCGCGCTGCGTGACCTTGGTCTGCGGTGTGTTGACGTAGCCGCGCGCGCTCTCGGGCAAGGTCCAGCTCTTGCGCGTCAGATCGGGACTGATCTCCGTCCAGCTCTCCCCGCCGTTCGTCGTTTTCCAGACAGTGTTCGAGGCGAAGAAGAGCGCGTGTGGGTCGGCTTGCGAAAAGACCACCGGGGCTGTCCGCACGAAACGGTAGCTCCCCTTTCGCAACGGCTTCGGACTGACATCTTTGACCTGACCCGTACGGCGATCGGTGCGGCTGATCTTGCCCCCGAAGATGAGGTCGGGATCGAGTGGGTCAGGAACCGCGTAGCCGTACTCCTCCACGCTGACCGGATGCCACTCACGGAATGTGATCGCGCCGTCATCTCCTCGGGTGGCAATGCAGGCCGAGCCGCTCTCCTGCTGTCCGCCGCAGACGCGATACGGGAAGGCATTGTCGGCGTTGACGTGAAACATCTGCGCCGTCGGCTGGTTGTACCAGGAGCTCCACGAATCGCCCCCGTTCACCGAGACGATGGCCCCCTGATCGGAGGCGATGAGAATCGTTTTCGAGTCGTTTGGATTGATCCAGACGCGGTGGTAGTCATCGCCGCCCGGCGCGCCGCGGAATGACGCGAAGGTCTTGCCGCCGTCGGTCGACTTCCACGTCACCACATTGGCCACATAGACGATGTCGGCGTTTTTCGGATCGCTGCGCACCTCGTTGAAGTCGCCCGGCCGGCCCCAGATCCGTTCGTCCTTGTTCTCGCGGCTCCACGTGGCACCGCCGTCGTTCGAGCGATAGAGTCCCCCCGACTTCGCGTTCTCGCCGCAGATGGCGTAGAGGCGTTTCGGATCGGCCTGCGACACCTCGATGCCGATGCGCCCGATCGTCTCCGGCGATGGCAGACCGCCCTTGAGCTCCTGCCACGTCGTGCCGCCGTCAGTCGACTTGAACAGGCCACTGCCTGCCCCGGCGAAGTACGCGTTCTCCCACGGACCCTGCTGGGCCTGCCACAGAGCGGCGTAGACGGTCTGCGCGTTCGACGGATCGAGGATCACGTCGATACCGCCCGTGAGATCGTTCTTGTAAAGCACCTTCTGAAACGAGCGGCCGCCATCGGTGGAGCGGAAGATGCCGCGCTCCTCGTTCGGGCCGTACGGGTGACCCAGAACGGCCACGAACAGGCGGTTCGGATCGGCTGGATCGACGACGATCTGCGGGATCTGCTGCGCGTCGCGCAAGCCGAGGTGCGTCCAGCTCTTGCCGCCATCGGTCGACTTGTACATGCCGTCGCCGGTGGCAAGGTCAGGGCGCTGCAGTCCTTCGCCGCTGCCCACATAGATAGTGTTGGGATCCGACTGCGAGATGCCGATCGCACCGATGGACCCGCTCGGCTGATCGTCGAAGATCGGCGTCCAGATACGGCCGTAGTCATCGCTGCGCCACACACCGCCGTTGTTCACGCCGATGTAGAAAACGTTCGGCTGCTTGGCCACACCAACCGCCGCGACGGTTCGCCCGCCGCGGAACGGCCCGATCATCCGCCAGCGCATCTCCTTGTACGACCCGGGATCGATCTGTGCGGCGAGCGGAAGGGCGAGCGTGAGGAGGAGCAGAAAGGCAAGCTTCTTCATGGCGCGACATTGTAG
>DATLWH010000758.1:0-3690 GCA_035576505.1 Thermoanaerobaculia bacterium
CGATTCCGCGAGCCACGTCTCCTCACTGGTGCCATCGCGCACGACATAGCCCCAGTATTGGTGAGCAATCTCATGCGCGAAGCGTTCGTTGACCCCCTGCGTAAAGAACTGCGCCTCCTCGTCCCCAAGCGACGGGCTGAACGCCTCATTCGTGATGAACATCGTTGCCGGCGGCGCCTGCCCATAGCCGTAGGTGTTCACCTGGATGATGTTGAACTCCTTCCAGGGGAACGGACCGAGAAAGAACTCGTAGTAATTGATGAACCCGTCAGCGAGGTCGGTAAGCTGCTTCGCCGCTCGCTCGTTGCGAAGACCATAGGTGGCGACGCGGATCGTCAGCTCACCGCGCTTTTGCTCGTAGATGTTGTACTTTCCCGCTTCGACCATCGTGAACTGTACCGGTTTGTCGATGACGTTCTCGACGATGTTGTAGTCACCCTCGTCGCGCCGTGAAACCGTGTTGCCGGGCGCCATGCCGATGAACGGTTTCTTGATCCGCAGGACCGAGTGGACGGTGTACGCCTGCGCGTTCAGCTGGCGCGGCAGCGGGAACCACGGCTCGCCAAGGCCAAGCTGCCAGGCGTTGTCGCCCCCTTCGCGCACCAGGAAATCGCCGTCGATGGTGAACTTCAGCTTCAGCGCGGGAGTCGAGGCACCGTCAACCGCGACGACGAGGTCGCGCATCTCATGATGAAACGGCAGCGACCGCCCCTGCTCGTCGGTGACGCTGCGTAGATTGAATGTGCGCATCGGCAAGTTTGCTTTAACGATTTCTTCGTCAAGCATGTCAAAGCGGAGAACGTTCTCTCCGGGCTGGAGACGGGCGATCGTTTCCGTGACCTCGGCCTTGGCGTTATCGCCGTCAGCCGTGAGTGAGAAGTCAATCGCCGTCAGCGCGAACGGAGGCTTTGAGGCAGTCCAGTGGTCGCGTCCAACAGGTTGATCGGAAAGCATCCTGAGGAAGAGCCACTGCTGGACGCGCTTGTCAGGGCTGGCCGAGGAAACGCCCGTCACCGCGTAGAGCCCCTCGTCGCGATCCTCGATGTCGTCGTAGTCGTAGAACAGGTTGTCCCGGCCGCCACTGAACTCGATGAGCGCGGTCTTCGCCGCCGGAAACGAGAACTTCTGCACAGCGAGAATATGTGACTTTGGTGTCGCTCGCACCCGGCTGAAGAGCGCGGTGTGCTGAGCAAGCGCGTCCGCGAGCGCGGCTCCGCCGCTGCCGGTCACCTCCGGCATCGTCACGCCGCCGCCGAGGATCAGCACGTCGGCGAAGTCGCCGCTGAGGGTGGCGTGATTCGCATCCGCCGTCATCTTCACGTGCGAAACCGCCTTCACGTTGTGGTCGACGACCGGTATCTCCGCGGCCTCGACGGTCTGGTATTCAAACGTACCGTTGCCTTTGAAGTAGACGCCGACCGGCTCGCTGCCGGCGGCGACGCGTGCCATCGAGCCGGAGCCGAAGTGGATCGTCATGTGCCCGACGGTCCAGGTGGCGTTGCTGACGTTTGCGGCTTCGCCGAGCTTGAGATTCTTTGCGGCTGCCACGAAGTCCGTCAGCGGCGCGGCGGCGAACAACGAAACGGGTAGACAGACAACGAGCGTTGCAATCAGGATCCTGAGTTTTCGCATGGAGCCCGGATTGTAGCCTACGAGTCGAAGGCCACGCCGCCGATGGGGCGCGAGGAACGGTCCACACGCGTGTCGAGCAGCTCGCGAAGGTTCGTCGTCTCGATGAACATGTGGCGGTGCCGGATGCAGTGGAGGGCGATGGCGAAGAAGAGCACGGCCACGACGGCGAAGAAGACGAGCGCCGCGGGCGACGCCGCCGGCAGCGCCGACAGCCTCGTCGAGACGAAGAGCTCCTGCGTGAGGATGAGGCAGTAGAGCGGGAACGGGAAGAAGACGAGCGCGGAGAGCACGCGGCTGGCCTGGACGGAGAAGTACGGACGCAGCGCCAGAAACGTGACCGAGAGGAAGCAACCGAGCATCATCAACGCGGCGAAATGAAGCTGCGCCAGCTCTCCGTATCCGAGACCGTTGCGAACGAGCATCACCATCCGCGTCTGCAGCAGCAGCGTCCAGGCCAGCGAGACGATCGCGGCCGCGGTCGACAGCAGCGCGAAAAGCGCGCCGAAAACGTTCCGCGCCGCCAGCAGTGCCGCCATCCGCACCAGAATGGCCGAGGTGGCGATCCCGGCGATGAGAGCGACGACGATCGCCCACCCGGCCGAGCTCCTGGCCGACACGATCGCGCCATGCACCGCCACGAACGCCAGCGGTCCCCCCTCGGCTTGCGACATCAGCCCCGCCGCGGCGCATAACGCCACAAAAAGGCAGAAGCCGGTGCCGGCATAGAAGAAGAACTTAGGCATGGCGTCGTCTAGGGTAGCACTTCGGGGGTCGGGTGTCGGGAGTCGGGGGTCGGAGACGTCGCGCTCCTACTCCGACTCCCGACCCCCGACCCCCGACTCCCGCCCGTCTCTCATCGAAATAATGTGATCCAGCCGGATCTCGATCAGTCCGGCACCGCCGGCGAACTTCACGAACTCGGCGCCGTCAGCTGTATAGACATCGGTGATCGTTCCCCTCAGGCGCTGCGGTACGCCGTCGAGATCGAACTCCAGTTCCACTTCCCGTTTGTGCATTGCCGCCGCTTCGAGCTGGTCGTGGTAATCGCACGAGACCGGCTCATATGGTTCCTGGGACATTCAATCCCTCCCGAGTCATTGGCGCTTCAGCGCCGGCCGTCAAGGCGCAAGGAGCGTTCCAATGCCTGGCGGACGTCGTCGCCGAATGCCACGAAGAAGACCTGGTCGACGGCATCGCTCTCGCCGAGCACACGCCCGGTTTCGCCGACCGCGATCTCCGCCGCGGCGTCGATGGGATAGCCGTAGATCCCGCAACTGATGGCTGGAAAGGCGATGGTGCGGACGCCGTTGGCCATGGCCACCTCGAGGCTGCGGCGGTAGCAGGAAGCGAGCAGCTCCGGTTCGCGCTGCGTCCCTCCGCGCCAGACAGGGCCGACGGTGTGGATGACGTACTTCGCCGACAGCCGGAAGCCGGGTGTGATCTTGGCGTCGCCGGTCGCGCAACCGCCGAGAAGGCGGCAGGCGGCAACGAGCTCGGGGCCGGCCGCGCGATGGATCGCGCCGTCGACCCCGCCGCCACCGAGGAGCGAAGAGTTGGCCGCATTCACGATCGCGTCGACAGCGAGCTTCGTGATATCGCCGGCCACGACCTCGAAGCGTGTCACTTCCCGCGGCCCAGCTTCACGACGATGTCGAACTCGCTCTTCGTAACCGGCTGGATGGAAAGCCGCGATCCCTTCTTCGTCACCACCATCTCCTCGAGACCGCGCGTTGATTTCAGCGTATCCAGCGGCACGATGTGCGGGAACCTCTCCACGAAACCGATGTCGACCAAGTACCAGATCGGATTGTCCGCCGTGGCTTTCTCGTCGTAGTACTCGTGCCCCTTCTTCCGCGCGAACTGGTCGGGGTAGGCCTCCCGGCTGATCTCGGCGACGCCGGTGACGCCCGAGGGATCGGCATTCGAGGCGTAGAAGAGCACGCGGTCGCCACGCTTCATCTCATCGCGCAGGAAGTTGCGCGCCTGATAGTTGCGCACCCCTTCCCAACTCGTGGTGCCGTCGCGTTTGAGGCCGTCGATCGTGTAGGCGGACGGCTC
>DATLWH010000759.1:0-10762 GCA_035576505.1 Thermoanaerobaculia bacterium
ACTCGATTCCAAGCCCATCGACGTCTCAGACTCGTACACCGACAGCGCCCCGATCGTCGCGTCCGACGGCAATGGGTTCCTCGTGGGCTGGTCGCATTTCGACACCGATACCGGCGATTCCAGCGTCTTCGCGCGGCGGATCGCCTCCGATGGCTCGCCGCAGACTCCGGCTAATGGCGTTCGCCTCGGACAGGGACACCCCAAGAGTGTGGTTTGGGACGGCCTTCAATACGGTCTGGCGTTTTCGACGTTGCACGATACGTCCACGCTTTACGTCACTCACGTTGCCGCACGCGGGTCGATCGAAAGCCTCTCACCGCTTGCCGTCGTCAATGATCGTTCAGAGCCGGACGCCTCGTTGCTCGTCACAGGCCCGGGCCTGGTCACCGTCGCCTACACACGAATCGATTCCGATCCGCAGTACGGCGATGTCGAGCGCGCGTTCGTGAGCGTTCCGCACGTTCTGCGCGGACGAGCAGTCTCGCCGCGCTAAGAGGAGACACCGAACACGGGTACCGATAGCCAGCCGCTCGTCGCGTCCGACGGCGAGGGCTTCCTGGTCGTCTGGTCGCGCTATTTGATCGATTCCGGTGCGAACGCCGTATTCGCGCAGAGGATTTCATCCGATGGCTCGCTGCTGGCGCAAGCGAACGGCGTCCACCTCTGCGCCGGACGCGCCAAGAGCGTCGCATGGGACGGTCAGCAATACGACGTGGCTCTCGCGGCGACACGCTCCGGGCCCACGCTTTACCTCACGCACGTCGCCGCTCACGGACCACTCGACAGTCTCACGCCTCTCGCGGTCGTCAGCGATCAGTCCGACCCGGATGCCGCGCTGATCGTCACAAGCGCGGGCCGCGTCGCCGTCGTCTACACGCGCATCGGCGCGGAGCCGGAGTACGGCGAGGTGGAGCGTGCCTTCGTTTCCGTACCGCACGCGTTGCGCGTGCGGTAGGCCGCGTCGCCGCATCCGTGACGAAACACGCTAGAATCCGATTGCCATGACCACCACCGTCGAACCCCAAACACAGCCCGCCCGCAGCGAAGCCGCCGCGCCCCAGCGCCAGTTCGTCAACTTCATGTTCTTCAAGGCCGATCGGGCGCTGCGACGCGAGAGCGCCGAGGTGAAGGCCGAGGCCAGACGCGAATTCGCGGAGATCGTCCACCGCCACACCGGCCCGATGATGGTGCTCCCCTACTCGACAGTCGGCATCAAGCCGAATACCGATTTCATGTTCTGGCGGATCGGCTACGACCTCGACCCCTTCCAGCAGATGGCCGCCGACATCAACAAGTCGATCCTGGGCCGCTATCTCGACATCCCGGTGTCGTATTTCTCGATGACGAAGCATTCGCAGTACGTCGACGAGCACGTGCACGACGGGCAGGAGGGGCGGCGCCTGAAAATCGTCCCCGGCAAGAAGCCGTTCCTCTTCGTCTACCCCTTCGTCAAGACGCGCGACTGGTACCTGCTGCCGGGCAGCGAACGCCAACGGATCATGAACGAGCACATCGCCATCGGCCACAAGTACCCGCGCGTCAAGATCAACACGACCTACTCGTTCGGCCTCGACGACCAGGACTTCGTCGTCGCCTTCGAAGCCGACTCCGCCGCCGAGTTCCTCGATCTCGTACAGGAGTTGCGCGAGACGGAATCGTCGAAGTACACGCTCCGCGACACGCCGATGTACACGTGCAGAAGGTCGACGGTCGAAGAGATTCTCGATTCGCTGGCGTAGCTCCGATGTCCGGTCTCCGGTCAGGCACTGACTTCGGTCGGGCCGCCGGGCTGGTAGAGCGAGTAGCCGTGGCGAATCCGGCCGGATTCAAAGCCGTCGAGGTTCTGGCGCAGCCTCGACTCGAACCCCTTCACCCCGTTCTGGTCCGTTCCCGTCAGGATCGCCACGAACTCGCCGTCCCGATTATGGCAGACGACGTCTTCCTGCCTGCAGATCTTCGCCACCGAGCGGCTCAGCTCCGGATCCTGATCGCTGGCCTTGATCCAGTACAGCGCAAACGGCTGATCGAACTTAGCCACCGTGTCGACGTTTCGCTGCAGCTTGTCTCGAAATTCCGAGTTGAACGAAGGTTGAGCGTCGTCTCCGGTGATTACCGGTCCCGCCGTGCGAGGCGTGCTTTCGCTCGAGCCCATCAACGACGTGATCTCTTCCGGGGTGATGCCGGCCAGGGAACTGTCGCGGAGGTTCAACCTTCTTCCGCTGCGCCGAATCAAGGCATCGACGCGAGCGCGGAACTCCGCGGGCGTGAAGGGCTCGGTGATGAAATCGTCCGCTCCGGCGCGGAGGTAGAGAACCTTGTCGCCGTGCCGGTTGGACGCTGGAGAGAGAAACGCCAGCGATGACGTGGCGTTCTTCGCCAGATCGAGAATCGCGCCCACCGCGGTCACGGAGCGTGACGGCGTCAAGAGAACCAACCCCGGTCTTTCCCGTTTCGCGCGCTCGACGCCGGCAGTGAGATCCGATTCCGATGAGACGCTGTAGTTGCTCCCCAGTGCATCTTTCACGCTGCGAATGGTCTCGGGTCCGGCACCGAGGATCAACACGGAACGGCTGACTTCACCGACTTCCTCTCCGGACTTCTGCGTGGCTGGGATCTCCTCTTCGCGATAGTTGACGAGGCCGCGCCCGCTTTCGATTCGATAGGGGGCGGAGAGATTCTGACCGCTGGCATGGCGCATCCGGGATAGCTTCATGGTGCGGCTGCTCATACCCGAATCCTGCGAGAGGTCGATGACGCCGGAGGCATTCTGGGCAAGCTGATGCATGATCGGGCTCAGCTCCGGCTGTCCCTCATCACTGGCGATGAGCAGGGTCGTAACGGGAAGATCTTCGAGAGCGTTGATCAGCGACTGCGTCAGCGAAACTGCGAAATGGCTTGAATAGAGCGTATTGATCAGAGTGAACACCGGATCGATCACCAGCCTGCGCGCGCCGATTCTCTGGATGTGGTCCCGCAACTCTTCGACGATGGCCATGACATCGACGGGACTCTCGACCAGCTCGAAGTAGCGGCTGCCGGGGTTGAGGATCATGAGTTGGCCTCGCCGTACCGACTCTTCGATGCCGAGTCCGATCGCCTGAGCCTGCTCGAGCACATTTGCGGGTTTCTGATCCGTGATCAGGATTCCCGGTTCATGGAGCTCCAGGCCGCGGGCCAGGAATTGGAGTCCCATCACGCTCTTGCCGGTGCCGCTTCCGCCACGCACGAGATAGAGTTTGTGAGGGGGAAGACCGCCGGCCGCGTAGTCGAGAAGGTCGATGCCGCTGATGATCCGCTCGCCTTCGTTGCTCCGTGACTGTGCCGGCTCCTGAACCGGAGCTTCCATTGGCATGACCGTGTCCGTCTTGTGCGCCGGTTGAATGATGGCAGCGGGAGGGGGAGGGGTATTCAAGGGATTGCTGTTTTGGCTTGACCGAACATCACGCAGTCCGTTCATGGCTTTCTCTTTTCTCTCGTTAAGTGGTTTGTCGATAACACACCGTCTTGGGCACGTAAGCAATGTCCTCGCCACCGATCAATTGCCGGGGCCGGATATCGGGACTGGTTGAAGGGGTGGACCGTGAAAGCGGATTTCGTCCTCTGTAATGACGTCGCGGCGGTTGCCGAAGATGCGTGCCTCGACTTCCTGAAGTTGACGATCATCTCCGATGGGTGAGCGCACGGCCTCTCCGGCCTCGGCGAAACGGTTCACCATGAAGACTTCCGTCAGCGGTTTGAGCGACACATGCCGGATATTCGCCGGCGCGACATCATGAAAACGGCCATAGAGGGATACGATCTGCCCCGTGGTCAGATTTGTCTCTGTAGCCGACGACAAAGACGAGACCGCTGTGATGAGCTGCAAGGCCGTCTGAGGCCGTAACCGCTGCAGTTTGTCGCGAACGGCGCTGGCGAGCTGCTGCTGGCGAAGTTCACGGGCGAAATTCTCGCCGTCGGACCCGATCACGTACCGATAGCGGGCATACGCCAGAGCACGCCTGCCGTCCAGGTGGTGCCAGCCGCGGGCGAAGCCGTCGCGGAACAGAAAGTCATAGAAGCCGCGCTGACAGAAGACGTCCACTCCGCCAATATCGTCGATGAAGGTTTCGAATCCGGAGAAGTCGACGCGGATGAACGCATGAATCGGCTGGTTGAAGACACGCGACACCGTATCGCAAAGAAGGCCGGCTCCGGCGCCCGGATATCCGCTCTTTTCTCCGACCTCGTGCGCGTAATTGATGCGGTGCCTCCCATACATTCCGATCGGAACCCACAGGTCGCGGGGGATCGAGACCACTGCGATCTGCTGCGTGGATGGTTTGAGATTGACCAGCATGATCGAGTCTGCGAGCTGGTCGTGTTGGGGATGACGGTCGCCACCGATACCGAACAGGAGAATGTTCACGCGGTCCTGCTTCAACCCCTCCGCCACCCGATTGGGAACTTCTTTGTGCCGCGGTGAGTAAATCGTGTAGAGCGCGAACACCGCGAGAAGAATGATGGTCCCGAAGATTCCGAAGAGGACGTACTCGACGGTTGATTCCGCGCCCGTAGCCTGCGGCTGGGCCGTAGCTTCGGCCGCCGAGGTTCGTCCATCAGGGTTTGACTTGCGGAAACGCGTGGGCCGGAATTCGGGGGCGGCGGACATGGGTAGGTTCGAGGCGGAGCAGGCGCCTCTGCATCGCGGATGCCACGCTCCCTGGCAAGCCGCTTGAACCTGCGGGGCGATCATGAAAACCCCAAGGCTCTTCGCAATACTGATGCTTCTGCTCGCCACGGCCGCTGTTGCCGCGGACTGGCAGCCGGTTGCACCAGGTGTCGATTTTCAGGAGTTTCGCGATAAGAACACCGATATCTTCGTCGTCCGCGTCGATCTGACGAATGATGCCATTCGCGTGGTCGGTACGCGCGAGTCGGACAAAGGGACCAAAGTCTCAGATTATGCCGCCCGAACGCACGCGCTCGCTGCGATCAACGGCGACTATTTCGATGACACCTTCAATCCGATCGGAATGACTGTTGGTCCTTGCGGCGAATGGGATTCCGCCAAGAAGTCGAAACGGGAAGGGTATCTCTCCATCGGCGGTGGAGAGGCCGTGATCAAGACCCAGTCCGAGGTCGATCCGGACTCATCCGCGGAAGACTGGATGACGACGACAGTCTCCGGCTGGCCCGCGCTCGTCGTCGGTTGCGACGCGTTGACCGCCGCTCGTCTGCCGGGAAGCGATGCATTTACGCGCGCTCCCCACCCCCGTACGGCCGTCGGCCTGAGCCGCGATCGGGAAACGTTGTACCTGGTCGTGGCTGACGGCCGCCGCATTGGTGTTCCGGGACTTACGCTGGCCGGTCTTGGTCAATTCATGGTGGAGCATCTGCAGGTCTGCTCAGCCATTAACCTCGATGGCGGCGGCTCGAGCACGATGTGGGTAGGGGATCGGGTGGTCAACAAGCCCGCTGACGGAGTGGAACGGCCAGTATCCAATCACCTTGCCGTCGTCCTCGAAAAGGATGTCAAGGATTGCGATGAGTCCGCTGAGCGATTGAAGATCCAGACAATGCTGGCGCGTGCGAACAGCACAGCTACCACTCCGTCGCCGGGCGCGGCGCCTGCGTCCGCGATCATTCCACCGCAACAAGGTGTTCCGCCGAGTGTCGTAGCACCACCTCCGCCGCGCGACCATTGAGATTGGAATCAGCATTGCACTGGCCGCTCGCCCGGGTAGCAATCATTGACAAGTTGTGACTACCGACTACACGACGGAAGGGTCGTCATGAGATCGATCGCGAATATCTTCACTGTCGCCGTAATGCTCAGCACAACGGCGGCACTCTCGCAGCAGCCGGACATCAATTCCCGCATCAATTCACTGGAAGTCGCCGTAAACTCCGGAGCGGCCACTCCGGCCCAGCAACTCGACCTCGCACGTCTCTATATTCAGGAGAACCGCTTCTACGAGGCCAATCGCCTGGCTGCCGCCGTGCTGGGCAAAGAGCCGGACAATGCCGACGCGAAAGCCTTGAACGACCAGTCCGCGCGAGGACTTCATGAAGTTCAGGACCGCGCTGTTGCCGATGCCGAGGCCAGAGCGAATCGAAGCGGCGCGACCGACCAGGATCGTTTGGCTCTGGCGAATGCGTATTTCGATGCCGGAAGCTATGGCGCGGCCGCCACGACGTACGCCCGCGTTCCGCCGGCACTTCGCGATCGCGACACGCGCCTGCGATACGCGCGCGCCCTGGCGTGGTCGAGCCGGTTCGATGACGCCGAACTGGTTTATTCGAATCTCCTCAAGGAGCAGTCCACTCCCGATCTGGAGCTCGAGTACGGACGGCTGCTTTCCTGGATGGGCGCCCAGAGCCTGTCGGTCACGACTCTCACGGAGCTCTACAACAAAAACCAGACCGAAGACGCCGCGGTCGCTCTGGCAAACGCGAGGGCGTGGAACGGCGACCGGGAAGGAGCGCTCCGTCTGCTCGACGACTACGTTCAGGCGCACCCGAACGCTGCCCAGGCCCGCCAGTTATCCAGCGATCTGCGCGCCTCGCCCGAGCTGCGCATCGAACGCGTCAGCAGGATGATCGAGCAGGCGCCCTATAACCTCGCCCTGCGGGTGGAGCGGGCGCGTCTATACGCCGAAGCGGGGCGGGACGGCGAGGCGCTCGCGGACGTGTCGTTTGCTCGCGATCACGCGCACGGCAAGATCACGGCGCTCGATGAGATCGAGGCTCGTGTTCGTCAGCATCGCAAAGAAGTACAGGCTACGCTCGAACCGCGCCGCCTGGCTCTCGACGCGCAGCAGTCGATGGCATCCTCCTCGCCGAACCCCGACGAGATCCTGGCATTGGCGAAGGCATACGCGGGAATCGAGGACTATGGCCCCGCGGTGCGCCTCTTCCAGCGCTATCTGGCGCTGCGGCCCGATGACACCGCTGCCCGGATTCAATACGCACGTGTATTGAGCTGGGATCGCCGGTGGGGAGCCTCGGAACGCCAGTACGAGATCCTGATCGAGCGCAATCCTGATCGCTCCGATCTTCGTTACGAGTACGCGCAGGTTCTCTCGTACGACTCCCAGTTCGTTCCGGCCATCCACGTCTTCCGCTCGCTCACGGACTTATCCGAAAACCCCCGCTCCCGTCTCTACACGGACGTCCCCCCGAAGGCCTACTTCAACATCGGGCAGATCCACCGCTGGTATGGCTGGAACGAGACGGCAGCGGCCGAGGAGAATCGCGCGCTTGCTCTCGATCCTGGTTACGTGCCGGCTCGCGAAGAACTCGATCTCGACCGGCACGCCCGTCCGACCTCGACAGCCGACGCCCGATTCAGTTATGCCACCGACTCGGATGATTTCACCCTCAAGCGCGTCGACCTCACCGCGGAGAAATGGACGTCGGGCCGAACCGCTTTCGACCTCGGTGTCGGGCGCCACGAGTTCTCCCACCTCGGCGACGACGTTTACGCGAACGAGATCAATGCCGGAGGCAGCTATCGCGCCAGCGATCGCTGGACGCTTCGCGGAAATGTCGGACTCAATCTCTATGATCACGGCCTCGGCACACGGCCCTTCCTGGGGATCGGCACCACGTGGCAGACCTCGTTGCAGAGCCGCGCCGCGCTCGACGTGAATCATTACGACCTCGTCTACGACGTGTTTACCCTGCAGTCGCTGACGATCCCGGCAGGCACAACCGGTCTGAGTTTCGCCAGTCCGTTGAGCATCAACGACGTCCGCGGTCATTACGACTACGCAACGGGCGGCCATTGGGCGTTCCTGGGAGATGCGTCCTACGGATTCATCTCCGACAGCAACCGGCGAACGGGCGCGCACGGCCTGCTCAGCTTTCAGATCCTGAAAGCTCCCTTCCTGGCCGTGAAACTCGACGGAAGGACGTTGTCCTACGATTTTCGCTCGAACCGCTACTGGTCTCCCAGCGACTACCGGTCGATCGCCGGAGTGGTCCAGCTCGGCCAGAACCTTCGCAACGGCCTGCACTGGGATGTGGAAGTGAAAGCGGGCAAGGCGTACGAAGGCTCGCTCAACTCCGATCTGCGGGCATACGAGGGCAATGTGGCCATCCCGCTCAACGATGCATTCGACCTCATCGGGAATTACGGTTATGGAAAGAGCGGGAGGCTGGGTGACGTGCTGAGCGGCGGCGGCTCGAACGAGCTCGTCAACTATTGGCAGCGGCATTGGCTCGTCGGCGTGCGCGTGAAACAGCTTTACTCCCGAGGCGACCGCAAGCGCGGCAACGCCTACTACTTCGATAACCGAGTGCTGACCGAATCACCGATCGTTCCGCCGGAGACCCACTAATGACTGACAAGAGCGAAGTCCCCGTCAAGGCCGAACCGCGGCCGGTGGTCAGGAAGCCGTTGCGGCCGATCACGCAGTTGCTCATTTCCACCGCCATCATCGTATTGGTGGTGGTGGCGACCCTGTTCCTGTTCAAGTACCCGCAGAAACTCGGCCCGATCTTCATCACCGCTCTGGTCGTCACGCTGGCCAGTTTTCTGCTGTTGTTGGTTCTGCGCCATTTCGTCCTGATCTGGTTCAGTTACCTGCACACGCGCGAGCTGTCGCGCGAGGAATACCCGGAGTCCTATCCCTTCATTTCGATCATCGTCCCTGCGTACAACGAGGTGGAAGTCATCCAGTCATCGCTTTCCTCGTTGCTGGAGCTGCGGTATCCGTACTACGAGATTATCGCCGTCGACGACGGCTCGACGGACGGCACATTCGAGAAGATGAAGGAATTCGAGGGCAACCACTACGGTGTCCGCGTTTCGGTTTTCAGGAAGGAGAACAGCGGGAAGGCCGATGCCCTGAACTACGGCGTGCGCCGTTCGAAGGCGCCGATCGTGGTTTGTATGGACAGCGACTCCCGTCTGACGCCGAACTCGCTCCGATACGCCGTGAACCACTTCCGCGACCCGCATGTCGGCGCCGTGGCAGGCAATGTCAAAGTCATCAACCGCCACAACCTCTGGACGAAGCTGCAGGCGCTCGAGTATATCGAGGGGCTGAACATCGTTCGTAACGCACAGGCATTCTGGCGCTCGGTGAACGTCATCCCCGGACCGATCGGGATCTTCAGACGCGCGGCCATCGAGGGCACCGGGGGATATGACAGCGATACCTTTGCCGAGGATTTCGACATGACAGTCAAGATCCTCGCCGAGGGCTGGAAGATCGACTACGAACCAAAAGCCGTCGCTTATACCGAGGCGCCGGAGGGGCTGCTCGACATCATCAAGCAGCGATACAGGTGGTGCCGCGGAGTATTACAGGCGCTCCGCAAACAGAAGAATCTGCTGACGCGATCGGATGGGAACATCACCACGCCGCTCTCGCTCTGGTACATGATTTTCGAAGGACTGGTCTGGCCCGCCATGAACATCTTCGCCAACCTCTTCTTCGTATGGATCGCGCTCATCTACGGCATGACGGCGTTGCTGGTCATGTGGTGGCTGTTGCTGACCATCCTCGACCTGCTCATCGCGGTCCACGCCATTCTGATGGAGCGCGAGGACATGAGTCTGGCCATCTATGCGGTTCTTTATCGCTTCTTCTACATTCTGATCATCGATGTCTGCAAAGTGTTTGCGACGCTCGAGGAGCTCATAGGCCTCGATATGTCGTGGGGCAAACTGGCGAGAAAAGGAAGGATCTGACGGCAACCGCAGCAATAGGGAAGCCGGAAGACAAGGGAGGAACATCATGCAAGTCGATTGGGTCAACATTCTGGCGGTAGTGATTTTTGTGAGCATCGTAGTCACGCTCATCCTGGCTGTGGCGTCATACTTCGCCTACAAGGTTCGCGAAGCCCGCCGGCCGAAAACGGCGGCCGAGCTCCGGCAGGAAGGGAAGACGAAAGTCTTCTTTTCGGAGTACCAGCCAACCCAGCCTAAGCAGTAGGGGTTGAACGCGCATCTGAATGCCCTCTCGGGACGATGATGGGGACGTTTCACACCCTTTGGGAAGCGACGAGGTCCGTCATGACGAGCTCCGGGACGCCTCCATCGCCGTTCACGATGCCGCGGCAGTCATCGACGATGCCGCGCATGTGATCGAGAGCGCCGCCGCCGTCATGGAGGAGGCGGCCCTGGTCATCCGGGAGACCCCCGCCGCTGCCGGTGAGATCGAGAGCAGACCGGAGCGGCGGCGGACGCCTCGTTTTCCGCGCCTTCGCCACGAGGCGCGGGTCCATTGGAAGCACATCGCCCTTTACGCGCCGATCGTGCTCGTCGCGGTCATTCTCGGCACGCTGGCCATCTGGTCATTCATCGAGAAGCAGGCGCTGATTGTCGAGCCGGACCTGCTGCCGAAGGTCACGCTCATCACCTCGGATCCACGCTCGCCTCTTACGGCGGCCTGGGTGCGGTTCCTGACAAAAGCGGAGATGCAGCCAACGCTCGTGCCGGTCGAGAAAGCGGAGGCGCTGCAGGATGTCGTCGTGCTTTGCGACGTTCAAGCGGTTCCTCCGCGACTGGCCGATCAACTGGCAACGTTCCTTCGACATGGTGGTGCGATCGTCGTGATCGGACAGCCGCCTCCGGCACCGTTGGGATCGCTCCTCATTTCCACGGATGCAGGATCGTCGGACAACGCCTTCAAGTTCTCCGAGGGTGCCTCGCCTGTGCTGGCTCGCCTGACACCGGGCCATGAGTTGGCAGTCCGTCCCGCACCGGTTGCCTTCCTCAAGGAGTCGCCGCGAATGGTGATCGATGCCCGCTGGAAAAGGAATGCCCGCGCCG
>DATLWH010000760.1:0-2645 GCA_035576505.1 Thermoanaerobaculia bacterium
CCGGTTGCCGCTAACGCGGCAGAATCGGCGGCGAAACCGGCCGTTGGTGACGACGAATACAACTGCGATCCTGAACACCTCGGAGCCCCCTGAAGAAACAATCGCCGAGGATGCTGGGCCGAGCCTTGGACAACCAACGCTGCCGGCCGTGCCCCTACACCTCGAACAGGTTCCCCGCCAGGTACTTCAGCCCCGTATCGACGGCAACGGTGGCAACGACATGCCCGGGCCCCAGCTCCCGCGCGATCTGGAGCGCGGCGACGACGTTGAGGCCGGTGGAGACGCCGGCGAAGATGCCTTCTTCGCGCGCGAGGCGCCGCGCCATCACGCGCGCTTCGGCTTCGCTGATGGCGCGCGCTTCATCGTAGACGTCGGCGGTCAGGTGCGGCGGCACAAAGCCGGGGCCGATTCCTTCCACGCTGTGGGGCCCGCCGCGGCCGGTGGTGATCACCGGCGAGCCATCGGGCTCCAGGGCGATGACCCGGCTTCCGGTGCTCTTGAGAACTTGCGACACACCGGCAATCATCCCCGCCGTTCCGGCGGCGCCGCAGAACACGGAGATCGTTCCCACTTGCGCGAGCAGCTCCGTCCCGATCCCGCGATAGCCGGTGATGGCGTCGCGGTTGTTGAACTGGTTCGTGTAGTACGTTCCCGGCTCCGCGCTCAGCCGCTCGGCCTCCGCTTTCAAACGCTGGATGAGGCCGGGCGTGACTTTGCCCCCCTCGCTCGGAAGAAGGCGAACATCCGCTCCGAAGGCGCTCATCGTTCTCAGCTTCTCGCTCGACCAGGCGTCGGACGAGAGGGCGATGAACGGATACCCTTTGACTGAGCACACCAGCGCCAGGGATGAGCCGGTGCTCCCTCCGGTGAACTCGACCACGCGCATCCCTGCCTTGAGAGCGCCGCGGCCTTCGGCGCCTTCGATCATGGCCAGCGCCATCCGATCTTTGTACGACCCGGTCGGGCTGTAGTACTCGAGCTTCACCACAACCTCGGCGCTGCCACTGCCGGCCAGCTTCCGCAGCCTGACGACAGGCGTATTGCCGATGGCCGAGAGTACCGATTCGCGTATGTCCGTCATGAGTTGGATTCTACGACGGCGGTCTCAGGCAGCGCCGCTTTCGCGAACAGTGCTGCCGGCAGTCCGATCAGGAAGGCGTGCACGATCACGCTGCACGACACCCATAGAAGGTTGAAAGGCCCGCGCTTGGTCGCTGACAGCGGGATGACGATGTAGTTCATGACGACATAGACGCCGACGCCGTAGGTCGCGCCGAGGATCACCGCATGCCGCCGCAGAATGGGCAGCCCCTTCGCGGCCATCCAGTAGACCAAGACGATGCAGAACGAGATGAAGTAGTGAAGAGCCAGGCCGAGGAGGGCCGTCTTCATTCCGCCGCTGACGGCAGCCTGGCGTCCGATCAGACCCGCGGCGACGCTTTGTAGAACGCGGATCGGTCCGACGCCGCGGAATGTCCAGAAAAGCGTGGCGTAGGTGATGTCGAGGGAGCCCACAAGG
Source organism: Thermoanaerobaculia bacterium (assembly GCA_035576505.1). Classification (GTDB taxonomy): domain Bacteria; phylum Acidobacteriota; class Thermoanaerobaculia; order Gp7-AA8; family Gp7-AA8; genus JADGNZ01. The sequence goes on from DATLWH010000760.1 coordinate 1,520, forward strand.
AGCGTGCCGCCCACGAGGGCGGCGAAGGTGCTCAGACGTCGCGTTGCCATCGCTCAAAACTATCGCGGGAGGTGGTACACGGCTGAGTCCGGACGGTAACAATACGGAAAGGCGCGGGTCACACACCGCGGTGACCCGGCGGCGAGACGCCGCCGGGCCAGCCGGCGAGGACGCCAGCGCTCCCTGCCTACGGCGTCGATGCCGGCGGCACCCTCTTTTTCGTGGCCTGCTCGAACGAGTAGGCGAGCTTGAGCAACGTCGGTTCGCTGCATGCCATCCCCGTGAAACTGACTCCGAATGGTTGCGGCAGCGCCTTGAACCCCTCGGGGAACGCCGTCGGCGGCGCGTTCGGAACCATCGCCCACGGAACGATCACGGTCGGGTAGCCGGGGCGTGCGGCGATCGATGCACCGATCGGGCCGGGGAAGAGAATGGCGTCGAGGTTCTGCGCCTTCATCACCTCGTCGATGCCGTGCGTGGCGCTGAGGCGGATGTCGTTGGCGCGGTCGGATTCGTAGCGCGCCTTGTAGACGTCGAGATCCATGGCGTCGGAGATGTCGAGCAGCGACTGGCCGTACTTGATGGCGCCCATCTTGGCGTGGTCCGTGTTCCACTTGCGCAGCTCGGTCAGGGACTTCACCGGAGCGGCGCTGCCGAGGGCGGCCAGCCACTTGTTGAAATCGCGCTCCATGCCGTAGGCGAGATCGATCGAGCACTTGCGGCCCTTCACGTCGTCCATGTCGGTGCAGACGCCCCAGAGGAAGTAGTTGTCGTTGGCGTTCTTGTCGACGACGCTCGGGATGTCGGCGGGATCGATGATGACGGCACCCTGCTCTTTGAGGACGGCGATGGCCTCATTCATCGCTTTGAGCTGTTCGGGATTGAGCCCGCCGCGCGGCTTGTCGGCGCCCGGTACGGTGGTCTTGTCGTAGAAGCCGGCGCGGGGGATTCCGATGCGCGCGCCTTTGAGGCCGTCCTTTTTTAAAAAGGGCAGATAGTCGTGATTCGGCGGCGGCGTGCAGCGCGTGGTGGCGGGATCGTTGGCGTCGGGGTTATTGCCCTCCAGGACGCCGAAGAGAATGGCCGCGTCGGTAACGAACTTCGCCATCGGGCCGGCCGTGTCCTG
>DATLWH010000761.1:0-10808 GCA_035576505.1 Thermoanaerobaculia bacterium
GCGGCGGAATGACCGAACAGAACGTCTGATGTATGTTTCGCATGACACGAAACTCCTCTCATTAGCCTGTCTGGGGTCCGTGTTGGGCACGACCGCGCTTCCAGGCGCGGCCGTGCCGGTTCAACTGCTACGCGTTACTGCGTCACTGGTGGTTTGGCCGGATCGGGCGCCGGCGTTTTGCCCGCCGGCGTCTTGTCCGTCTTGGCCGTCTTGCGTCCCGGTCGTTTGAGATCGCGCTTCATGTTCTCGACGTGCGCGGCCACGCTTGCGCTCGAAGGATCACGCCCGATCCCCTTGGCGATGGCGAACATCTGCAGACAATCGGCGATCGTCTCGGCCTTGCGTGTCTGCCACGTGAACTTCAGATTCGATCCGAGCTCGTCTACCGCGTCGATGATCGTTCGGAACGCAGTCATGAACTGGTCGTTGGCGCGGGCCTTCTGAACATCGAACTTCTTGACGACGGCGAGCTCCGGATTCGCCTCTACCGCCGCGATCGTGCTTGTGATCAGCTTGTCCGAGAACGAGAGATACCGCTGCACGAACCTGACGGTTTCGGGATGCTTGGGCTCGAAGGCAGGGATGATTGCGATCGCCGCGTTGAGCGCTGCCAGAAACTGCGCGGCAACCTGGTCGTAGGGTGTCATTGCATCCGGCGGCACGCTGGCCACCGGTGGCGTGGGAACGCCGGGAACTGGAATGTCTGTCATGATGAACCTCGATCGTCAAGACCCCCTGTCGCCGCTACGAGCGGCGTGACATGAGATCGGGTTACGCGTCAGGGCTGGGCGCCAGACCTCGCGCGCGGAGCGGCACGGTGCGCACGTGCCGCGAAAGTCGGACCGGACGATTGACTACGTGAAACGGATCAACGACTTTGGGAAGCTTCCCCTCTTCCCTGCACCTCCCGTCTTGTCTCTCGGGCAAAGACCTCATGCCGCCCCGACCGCACCGGCATGAGCGTCGGGTTACGCGGGAACGCTGGCCGCCAGCCTTCCCGTGCAAAGTGGCCGTGGTGCACACGTGCCGCTAAATCTGAACTTGTTCGTCGTATCCCCTGTAGGCGTCACGCAGCGCGATGGCTGACGGCGTGCTCGCGCGGCGAGGTACATCCATCTCGTCCGGCGCGAATCCAACTTGTGCTGCATACCACTTAGACGTTTCAGCGGGAAAAAGGTCACAGGCCCGCCAACTTGGACGAGAGGAACCGGTGTGCGCGTCAAGCCACACGAAGACGGACGGCGTGCCCGCGCGGCGTGGCACATCCCGCTCTTCCCGCACGAATCCAGCTTGTGCTGCATACCACTTAGACGTTTCAGCGGGAAAAAGGTCACAGGCCCGCCATCGTCGACGAGCGGAATCGGGTGCGCCTCAAGGCACGCGACGGCGGACGGCCTGCTCGCGCGGCGTCGCACATGCCTCTCGTCCCGCGCGAATCCAACTTGTGCTGCATACCACTTAGACGTTTCAGCGCGGAAAAGGTCACAGGCTCGCCAACTTGGACGAGAGGAATCGGTATGCGCGTCAAGCCACGCGAAGACGGCCGGCGTGCTTGCGCGCAGCGGCGCATCCCCCTCGTCCAGCGCGGAACCAACTTGTGCTGCATACCACTTAGACGTTCCAGCGGGAAAAAGGTCACAGGCCCGCCATCTTCGACGAGCGGAGTCGGCGTGCGCGTCAAGGCAGGCGAAGGCGGACGGCCTGCTCGCGGGGCGTCGCACATGCCCCTCGTCCCGCGCGAATCCAACTTGTGCTGCATACCACTTAGACGTTTCAGCGGGAAAAAGGTCACAGACCCGCCATCTTCGACGAGCGGAATCGGCGTGCGCGTCAGGTCACGTGAAGGCTGACGACGGCCTCGCGCCAGGCCGCATGTGCCCCACGCGCCGCGCGAATCCAACTTGTCCTGCATACCACTTAGACGTTTCAGCGGGGAAAAGGTCACAAACCTGCCATCTTCGACGATCAGTACAGGCGTGCGCGTCACGCTACCCGAAGGCTGACGGCGAGCTCGCGCAACGCCGCACGTCGCACACGTTCCGCGCAAATCCAACTTGTCCTGCATACCACTTAGACGTGTGAGCGGGAAAAAGGTCACAGGCCTGCCATCTTCGACTAGCAGCACAGGCATGCTGTGCACAGTGCCGTGGTGCCCAGCCGTAGCCGCGAACACCAGGGGAATTTTTTTTGCAACGACTAAATCCGAAAAACTGGCATCGCAGGCTCTTTTGGGCAGCGTCGATTATTCCCGGCGTACCAAAAAACAGATCTCGAGAATCGCGACAACTATCCCTTGAAAGACGGCATCAATCCTCGGAAGACTCGCTCTCATCCTCGGAGAGGGTCATACTACCCTCGTGCGGATTCGCGACTATCCTCGGACGGCCAATCAACTATCCTCGAGATGCGCTGAACCCCGTCACCGGATATGCCGTAACCACCCTGGGGATACAACGCCAGGGACGCCGAGGTGGCGAGTAGGGGTGATTGGCATACACTTCATCCCTCGTCGTTCGGTCCGCGGCGCGCTCCGGGATAGTGCGCACACCGCTCCGGGATAGTTCGCCCACCGCACGGGGATGGTTCGCATCCCGACAGGGGATAGTTCGCCCGCTGCGCTGGGATAGTTCGAATGCTGCGGTGGGATAGCTCGGACACAGCTCGGGGATAGTTTGCACGCCGCGCTGGGATAGCTCGGGCACCGCGCCGGGATAGCGCGCAAACCGCGCCAGGATAGCGAAGTATCTTGCTCGGGATAGTTGACAGCCCGCCCCGCCGGTCGTGCAATCTTCCCGGGATATGCAGAGACCAGCTACGTCGTATCTGCAACCTTCTCAGGGATGGTGGCGAGCCAGCGCTGGGTGGTGGGAACCACCTTGAGTGCTGTCAGGAAACGATCCTCGGCCTGACGAGCCAGGTCACATCAGCGAGTAGTCCCCTGTCCGATGTTCTGACAATTTGTTCATGGACGCACGGATTCGCTCAGCTCGGGCAGAGTTCACCGTTTTATTCGACCCAGCGTCGCCATTCACCACCCATCAACGTGCCTCGCCCTGGCAAGAGGCCCTTTCACGGTACCGGATGGTCGGATAGTGATGATCCGATCGTTCAGCATTGCCACACCCACTGCGGCGACTCTCACGACCGGCGAGGTACTCATGACGGACCCGCAGAACCCGACGTTTCGACCCGGCGCCACGTATCTACGGCATCGCAAAGCAAAACAATTGTGCCGACAGGGTAGGGATTCTTCGTTTCGCGTCCCTCCTATCAGTACCGGTCCGATTTACGTTTCACGGCAACTCAAACAGAAGCGCATGGATGCGGCTGGCCGCGAGGATGAGCGGCGGCCACGATGGAGATGGTGTGTCAGACGAAAGGCAGGTTCCAATGGGTCATCGTTCGTTTCTAGCTACGTTCACCGTTCTTGCCGCGCTCGCCGCGGGTAGTGCCAGCGCCCAGGCGACCGCTCCGGCGGGACCGGCGGTGATGGTGCCGGGCCTCTGGGAGATCACCGTGCAGACGCAATCACCGGTCAAGGCCGCACCGATCAGCCACACCGTCTGCATCGACAAAGCGCACGTCACCCGGCCGGACCCGCCGAAGTCGAGACCCACTGACGATTGCCAGGTGACGCCCGACGCCTCCGCCGGCAACGAGACCGCCTACACCGTACGATGCGCTAAGCGGCAGACGACCTCGACGTCGCGTTTCACCTACTCCGGCGATCATTTCAACGGCACCGTCACCATCACCACCGCCGGCGTCGCCGTCCAGCAGGTCTATACCGCGGTGCGCATCGGCGACTGCGACATGCCCGATCTGCCACCAGCGCCGCCCGCGCACTGAGCCGCCGCTCAAGGAGATAGAACATGCGAACACTTCGGACGATCTGCCTGATCATGACGACAACCGTGCTAGCCGCGGCCTCCGCGAATGCCCAAATTACAGGCGGCACCGCCGGCATTGTAACGACAGCCGGCAGCGGTACGAACGGTGTTTTGGCCTCCGCAACGAGCAGCTATCCGGACGTCACCATCAGCACCGGCAACACCAGTGTGAACTCGGGGTTTCACATCTTCAACTCGAGCTCCGAGCTTCTGCGCGTGCAGTCGAACGGCTTTGTCGGCATCGGCACGACAGCCCCGCAGGTCCTTCTCGATCTCAAGGGCAATAACGTATATGCAGGGGGACAGATCCGGCTGCAGGCGACCGACTTCGATCAGATCACCTTTTACAATTCGAGCAATGCGGATTTGAATACGTCGAATCGACTTGCGGGCATCTTCTATGACGTTGTGAACACAAAATTCTATATCGAGAACATAGGCGGCGGCCCAGCTGGCAACAAAAGCCTGATTCTGAATTCAACTTCGGGTGGCGGCGGTAACGTAGGAATCGGCACGACGAGCCCCACGGCAAAATTGGACGTTTTGGGCTCGTCGCTCTTCGAGGGTTTTGTCGGCGTCGGGACCCTGCCCTTCGTGCCTCTGGACATCAAGGCGAACAACATTCAGGGGGCCGGTCAGATCCGCCTGCAATCAGCAGACTACGGTCAGATCACCTTTTACAATCAGAATGCGGCGAGCCGGCTGGGTGGCATTTACTACGATGTCGTGTATGGCGGCCTCTATCTTGGGAGTAATTCGGGCAACAAGTATCTGATTCTCAATTCCGATGCGGAAAGCGGAGGGAACGGCGGGAACGTCGGAATCGGGACGAGCACTCCGACCGGACGGCTGCAAATCGGGTCGACTTATCCAGCGGTGTTTAAGGACGCGAGCACCTATGACCCTGCGATGACTGGCATGGTGCTCGAAATGGCTAGCGACAGTGAGATTCACATCGGTGGAATGCAGATCGCCAAGGCGGCGACGCCGGTGATCCAGACGAACACAGGTACAGCAGGCCAGAGTCCTCTCTACCTGCAACGGGACTCCGACAACGACGTAATCATCGGCGGCGGCAGCCCGGCACACGGCCACGGCCTGCAAGTGCAGAGCACTGGCATGTCAAACTTTGCCGGCAGCGTAACGGTCGCGAGCGATGTCACCGTGAACGGCGCGATTTACGCCAATTATCAGGACGTCGCGGAATGGGTGCCTGCCGGGGAGACGATGCCGGCCGGCACGGTCGTCGTCATCAGCGACGACACGGTCAATACAGTGAAGCCATCGACGCGCGCCTATGACACCGAGGTGGCGGGAGTGGTGTCACCCACACCCGGCCTACTCCTCGGTATCGCCGGCGCGTCGAAGGCCAAGATCGCCACGACCGGGCGGGTCAAGGTGCGCGTCGACGCCAGCAAACAGCCGATCCGGCTCGGCGATCTTCTCGTGACCAGCGACCGTCCCGGCATGGCCATGAAATCCGAGCCGCTGGACATCGGCGGCGCGAAGCTCCACCGCCCGGGAACCCTCGTCGGCAAAGCCCTCGAGCCCCTTGCGAAGGGCGAGGGAGAGATTCTCGTGCTGCTCAGCCTGCAATGAGGCGTGAAGCAAGGGTCCCGAAAATGAAATCGCTCTTGATGTTCCTCTGCGCATTGCTTCTGCTCGACACGGTCGCACTGAACGCGGCTGTGAATCCGGCACAACTCTCATTTGAAGCGAGCGCGATCGTCGGTTCCGGATTCACCCCGGGCAGGCAGGTCGTGCTTTTCGGATGTGCAAATCCACCACAGGCGTATTCAGGACGCCTTTTGAGTTACCTGAACGTCGTCAGCGCCGACGCCAAAGGGGCGTTTCGATGGGAAGCCTCTGAGCCGATTGCACAATACTCCGTGTGGTTTGCGATCGGCAGCGTGCCGGCCGATCAGGTCGTGGCGGTTCCCGGAAAGGCCGCTCCGCCCAAAGCGAGCTTGCCGCCGCCTGGCCTTCTCGTCGGCCAAGGTGCTGCCGGCGACGCCCTGAGCATCGCAGAGTACATGACTGATGTGCTCGTCGTGCGGCCGGACGGCTCCGTCTGGTCTGGCACCGCAATCCGTCATGGCTCGAATGATCTCAATCGCGGACTCCCAGGCGTGAACAATTTCCTGATCAAGGCGCTCCGGGCTAAAGGAGTACCCAACGCGCCCCCAAGCCTACCAGCTCCGACGCTCGACCACCTCACCCCCGCGGACGTCGTGGTGATCGTCGAACCGGTCTCCCTCCGCTACTACACCGGCAAGCTGTCCGTCAATTAGGAGAGGCAAATGCGCAGACCGATTCTCTCCTTTCTGACGGCGACCGGATGGTTATTCTTTACCGCCGCCGGGTTCGCACAGGTTCACCCGAACCTCGAGAAGGGGTTCTCGCCCGACAAGATGTATGAGTTCCACGACATCGATCACATCAATCTTTTCAATGGCAATCTGTCCCTTACGATCCCGATGGGGGGCAGCACGCCGGTCAGCGATCGTCTGTCCATGTCGATGACGCTCGTTTACAACAGCAAACTATGGGACACCTGGACGAAACCGAACCCCGATACGCAATTTCCGGAACCGCAGACGTTGAAGACGCCTTCGGGGCGATCGAATGCCGGCCTGGGATGGATGCTTTCCTTTGGTCGAATGCTCCAGGGCCGCACTTCGGTCGATGACCCGAACGACAGCGACATCGTGAACGATGGGGAGATCCATTACGAATCGCCCGACGGCAGTGATCGCATCTTCTGGGGCTCGATTCACAACAACTCCGGCGAGACATCAGACACCGCTTACGCGTACACGCGCGACGGTTCGTATATCCGTCTGACTGGTCCGGCCAACACGAACACGAGGCTGATTGAAACGGCCGACGGCATGGTTCGCGAATTCTCTTCATATATGGACGGCGACCGCAGGCGCTGGCGCGTCACGAAGATCAGCGATCCCTTCGGCAACCATCTTGATTTCGACTACAGCACCGCGCTCCAGTGGACGATTACGGATCAGTACGCGCGCCAGACGATCGTCCACTTCAAAGACATTCTCGCCGGCGACTCGATGGTCTATACCGGCAACCCGGCGTATCTGACCGCCGTCGACTATATCGACGTGCCGAAAACCGGCTCAGGCACAGCGCGGTACTCCTTCGTCTACACCAATATGTGGGTGCGGACAGGCTATTGTGGTTGGGACGATGCGTATAAATACAGCGACACAAACCACTATCGCGTCCCGACGCTGACGAGCGTCACGCTGCCTGATGGCTCGTCGTATCAGTTTTCCTATACCGTGGGCGCGAGCGCCACAATCACAGTACCGGATGACCCGGGAGATTGCTCCGGAGGCTCCCTGACATCTGCGCAATTACCGACGCAAGGCAGCATCTCGTGGCAGTATCAGCTATATTTCCTGCCGGTGGATGGATGTGACACCGACACCTTATCCTGCTCCGCCGGAATCGCATCGAGAAAGCTGCATGATCCGCTGTCATCCAACGACGGCACCTGGTCGTACACCCAGGCGCTGACACCGGAAACGCAAGCGGCGTGGCGTTGTTCCCCGCACGAGATACTCTACGACTATGCTCCGTCGGAAGAATCGATCACCACGGTGATCGATCCTGCCTTGAACAAGACCGTAAGCCACTTTACCGTATGGCCAGTCTGGAGATTTCTTGGCAATTTACCCCCGGACGGCTCGAACCCCGACGGCACCCGCCCGGATGGCGCCTCCTACTCCGAGTACGGCCTGCCGTTTACGCATAAAACGGTCGCTGCCGGTTCCGACAAGCTGATCTCGACCGAGACCTATCAGGGGTCGTCCGTAAAGAGGCAGACATACGTGAAGTATGAGATGGACCCTCGTGTGGGGCTTTCGTATGACATGAATCGCCGTCTGGTCGGCAGCAGGACTGTATTTAACGACGACTCCAACAATTACATCGACGTCGACTCGTCAGATTTCGACGGCGTCGGCCATTATCGCACCACCACGACCACAGGCAGCTTTTCCGGTAGCCTGGCTCGGACTGTTACCACCGACTACAACAAACCGTCGGCGGCGGTCGGCTCGGGCATTTTCAGCACGGGCAGCTATCCGGGCTCGTTCGTCAGACCCACCGGGGCTCACTGGCTGCTCAACCTCTACGATCGCTCGACGACCCTGGAAAACAGCATCAGCGCCGTGCAGGATCTCTGCTTCGATCCCACAAGCGGGTTTCTCAATGGCACGCGAACGTACGCATCCGCCAGCACTGCACAGACGATCGATCTCATGGCCGCATTTGCCAGCGATTCGGCCGCGGCGAACGGAGTCCTTGGGGCTGTAACGTCCGAGAAGTATTACGGCGGCGATCTCCATCCGCTGACGACGGCCGCCTCGACGCTTTGCGGTGCGCTTGCCAGCGCCGGCGCCAGCGACCCCGGCACCCTCGGGTATGAGATGCATCACACCTACGACCATGGCGTCCGCAGAACATCGCAGTATTACTCCGCCGGCTCGTCCGTCGGCTTCCTATTTCTCGACCAAACCATCGACGCTCCCACCGGTCTGGTTTCGGCTTCCCGCGATACAGCGGGCGTCGAAACAGACTACACCTATGACGATTCGCGGCGGGTGAAGAGCGCGATCACCGCCAATGACGCCCAGATTTCCTATGACTACGTCAATGCCACCGGCACAACGGGAGCCACCGTCACCATCTCGCAGGCATCCGGCGCCGGCAGCGGGACGCCGAAGGCGGCCTTCGCGTTCGATGGCTTCGGACGGCTCGTTCTGCATAGCAGCACCCTTCCCTCCACGACGCCCGGCAGCACTCGCTGGGCGCGCCAGTCAACCGTGTTCGATTCGCTGGGGCGCAAGAGCAAAGTGTCGGAGTTCGAAGAGTCCGATACCCCGTCTCATTTCACGGAATTTAGCGACTTTGATGCCTTCGGCCGCGCCCTAACGGTGAAGAAGCCCGACGGGAAGTTTTCATATGTTGAATACGCCGGTTCCCGCGAGGTGCACCGCACTGCGTACATTCACACGCAGGCCGGCGATGACACCGCCGCAATGACGAAGGAGTTTTACGACATCCACGGCCGCCTCACTGAGGTGATAGAACCTGACAGCAATCTGGATGCAAAATACACCTACGACGTAGGCAACCGTCTGCACACGGCATCGATCGCTGGTGACGGCATCGCCCAGACACGAACCTTCAACTACGACAATCGCGGCTTTCTCGGGTCCGAGTTCCACCCGGAGCTCGGGTCGGGAGGCACGACATACGACACCTACGATGCCCGCGGCCACGCCCACCATAAGCTCACCGGCGCACAGAACGGCATCTATGATCTTCAACTGACCTACGACGCCAGCGAGCGGCTCGTCGACGTCTCCGACCAGAACGGCGCCCGCGAGCTGAAGCACTTCGTATTCGCCACCGAGAACGATATGACACCCATTCCCCCGGATTACCCAAATTATAAGAAGGGGAAGCTGGTGCAAGCCGTTCGAACCAATCATCTCCCGGCCGGCGATGTCGTCGTCACGGAAACGTACAACTACCAGACTGCCTCGGGACGGGTGTTTTCACGCAAGACAGACGTAACGAGCGGCACGAACACCCTGCAGTCGTTCGTTCAAAATCCGGTTTACGACGATCTCGGCGAGATTATCACTCCCGGCTATCCCACCTGTGTGGACCCGTTCCCGTGTGCTGCGACCCCAAGCGCCGGGACGACCTACACGTACAAGGACGGCTCGCTGAGCACCATACCCGGATATGCCAAAAGTATTTCCTACCTCGGGAACATGCTCTCCCAGGTCGTTCATCAGAACGACGTCACGGACACCTACAGCCAGGACGCCACAAACGGTCTTCCGCGGCCGTCCTCGATCGCCTTCGCGAACTGGTCCTCATCCTGCCCAACCCCGGCGGCTCCGGTGATCACCGCGGCAACGTCCGTTACCTCAAATTCGACCGGCAATGTGGCTACGGTCCCGGCCGACGGAACGCTGCAATACAACTGGTCTATCACCGGTGGAACCATCACCTCGTCGACTACAACCAGCTCGATCACCTACACCGCCGGAGCGAGCGGTACGGTCGTTCTCTCGGTCACTGCTTCCTTCGTATCCAATACGTGCGGGCAAGGCCCTGCCGGCACGCGGAACGTACCGATCCTGCAGCAGCTCTCGCCTCCGGTCAACTTCTCTGCCACCACACAGGACAGCAATAGCAGCGTTGTCGTGCTCGTATGGTCACAGGGCTTGTCGGGACCGACTTCGTACCGGATCGAGCGGAAGGACTGTTTCTCCTGCTCGTGGACTGCCATCGGCCCGAATCCAACGTCGGCAACGAGTTATACCGACAACTCCATCATCTCGATCCCAGGGAACATGCCGAGGGCCTATCTCTATCACGTCATCGCCGTGGCCGGAGGGAGCACTGACTCGGCGCCGAGCACCCTCGACTGGGCCGTGACGGCCTCAACGTTGTTCGCGGAGAACATCGTACGGGGAACCCGAATACGAGGCACGCACGTACAGGAGCTGCGTAAGGCCATCGACGCTCTGCGGAGCATGGCCAATCTCCCGGCTTACACCGCAGGCTGGACCGACTACAACGCACCCACCGGACGCATCCTGGCAATCCATCAGACGGACATGCGCACCGCGCTCGACCAGGCGGTGTTCAGTCTGCTCAACAGCCACATCACGTTTACCGGCACTACGCCGGCACACGGAGTGAGCATTCTCGCGTATCACATAAACCAGCTCCGGAATGCGGTGAAATGATGATCAAACGAACCGCCGTACTGGTCTTTCTTCTGCTTGGCGGCGCAGTCACGCTCGGCGCTGCCGACCAGCCGAAGTTCCGCTCCTCCGGCCCCGGCGATTCCGGCACCGGCCGCTA
>DATLWH010000762.1:0-3101 GCA_035576505.1 Thermoanaerobaculia bacterium
ACCGCGCCGATGAAGGCGACGATCAGGCTGCCGATGAGACCTCCGCCGAGAGAGACGCCGAGGGCACCGAAAAGCCATCCGCCCAGGACCGCGCCGATGATGCCGACGATGATGTCACCGAGCAGGCCGAACCCGGCTCCCCTCATGAATTTGCCGGCCAGGAAGCCCGCAATCGCACCGATGATCAGAAACCATAGCAATCCACTCATGAATACCTCCTCCTTGTTTGCAGGCAGACTCAGCACATTCGTTGCCAGCTTGCTGGATGAAGGACGGCGCTCGGGGGACCTAGCCGCAGATGACGCAGATGTACGCAGATTGAAGGCAGATCCTATCTGCGTCCATCTGCGTCATCTGCGGATAAAGCTTTTCGCTGGTCAGCGTTTCCCGGGCTGTAAACTATTCGCATGGTCGCGCTCTTTTCCTGCCTGATCATTCTGCAGTTCATCGCAGTGACGACCCACGACTGGATCGACGTCCCGGGGTGGACTCCGGCTCGCAGGTTCAGGCAGTCGTCGGACGCCGCAAGTTGTTGCTGGCGTCGCTGATCAACGCCGTCTTTCCCGGCGCGGCTGTCGCGCTGGCGATCCTCTACTGGAACCGCCCCGCGCCACCTCTGGTGCCGGATTACTGGATCGTCTATTGCGCCGTGACGGTCGCCTCAGCCATCGGCCTGTGGTACATCCCCTACCTCCTCGGCACGAGCGAGGAAAAGAAACGCGACTACGGGCGGATGTACGCCGGCACGCGGCACGTCCTACCGCCACGCGGCGACAACCCGCGCCCGAACCTCCTCCACGTCTGCTTTCATGCACTCTTCGCGGTCAATCTGATCCTGGCCGTTCTCATCCGGCTGCGGTGACTCGGGTGGGCTGGTAGCGGGATCGCTGCCGTTCCTTTCCGCGACCAGCCAGGAAATCACGGGAACTTGGTAGGAAGCAGACGGTGGAGCTCAGCGTGCAGCACACCTGCTGCCTTTTCGAAGCCATTCCGCGTCGGGTGGATCTCATTACTCCAATCGCTGTCCGTGATCACGGTTCGAAAGTCGACCTTGACGAAGAGAGGACCCGCCAATGAGTCGAGCAGGTCGTTGAACCGTTGCATCAAGGCGTCGACCACCGCCCGCTGTTCGATGAGATCAACGTAGCCCCTCGCCTCGAGAAACGGCTTCAACCATGGGCCCGCTGAAAAGCCGAGATAACTGGCCTTGATGCCGGTTGGGATCGCTCTCGCGTAGCCATGAGTGACGATCATGCAGGCTGGCGCAACTTCGTCACGCATCGCGATCAGGCTCTGATACGCCGCTTTCATGTCATCAAACCGCTGCGTAAGGGCGGCGGTTGCCAGCGCGGCGGTAGCATCGAAAGGCTCCGTCCGCGGGGCCAGGAATGTCAGCAGTTCCGACCCGACGATGTCGTTGCCACCGGCGCTGAAAAGAAAAACGTTTGGCGTGTGGTACGTCATGAGCTTCTTCAACGTAGCCAGTCCGGCAGGGTCCAGAATCGTCAGCAGTTCATCCCCGGAGATTTCGAGCCGAAGCAGCGACATCCGGTGCTGCACGATCTCGTCGAGCTGGTCGATGATGTTCGCGTAGATGGGATAGGCGAACCACGAGTCGCCGTGGGAGATTACGACGGGGTCCTGCGGATGGTCGCGGATCGATTGCACGAAGAATTGCTGCAGGTACCGCATCTGGGTCCAACTGATTTCAGGCATCGTTATCTCCCGTTTGCTCGTTGAGCGTTCTGGTTCATTGACAGAGTCGTCGGCATGAGCCGCCGGCTCGCGTGAGGCTTAACCTTTTTGGAATACCAATGTCTTGGACGGCCAGAAGTCGGAGATTCCCCTGGTCGCCAAAGCCCCGAAGCAGCAATGCGCGACGTGGGCCGCCGCAGATCTCCCTCGGCAGGAAGAGGTCCTTCACCTCGGTGCTTACGTAGAAGCCTTAACTTGGGGTCGGAATAACGTGCGGACGGCGTACTGTGAACCTACCCGCAGATGACGCAGATGGACGCAGATCGAACACGGTCTTATCTGCGTCCATCTGTGTCATCTGCGGATAAGCCTTTGTCGGTCAGCGTTTCCCGGCCGTGAGTGCGCGGCGGATTCCGGCCAGCGGCGCATCGTCGTTGAAGACGAGCGTGCGCCCGTTCTGACTGACCCCGAGCTGCCGCCAGAGCGCGGCGAGATCGGTGGTCTCCGGATGCATCCCCAGCCGCGCATGAAGCTCTTCGAGGATGGGCATTCCGATGGCGGCATCCCCGCGGCGGAAGATCTTCTCCTCGGGCCATTTGCTCGACCCCGTTCCTCCCTCGGCATCGATGGCGCGCAGCACGTCGTCGAGCGACTTGTGGCCGCCGCTCTTCCGCCGGATCTCGATATCGGCCAGCAGCCAGAAGAGCGCGCCGCCCCAGTACGTGCGTCCCCAGGTCGGCGTCTCATCGAGTCCCTGATCGCCGGCGCCGGGAAGGCCTTTCGGGAAGCCGTCGATCATGCTGCCCCACACCTCCTCGGCGCTGAGTTGCCCGGCCCGTGCGCGCGCCAGCGGCTCCATGTAGGTCGACAGGCCCTCCCCGAGCCAGTTCGCTTCCGTATCGGGAAAACCGAGGTGAAACATCTCGTGCGTCATGACCCAGTCGGAGCGGAGCATCGCCCGAGTCACCTCCGGCGACACGCGCACCTTGATGAGGCGCCCGTCAAAGGTCTTACCGCCACCCACACCGCGCCCCCCGGCCATCACCTGCACCTCGATCGTCACCTGCTTCACCGGATAGCGTTCATAGACCGTCATCACCGCATCCGCCGCATCGTGAACCCAGCTTTCAACGAGCTTGCTAAAGTCGTCCGTCACCTTCTCGGAGAACCGGATCGTGATCGGCGCGTGTCCGGCTTTGAGTATCGAGTCAGGAACGTCGCCGGCGTTCGCGGCAAAGGCGAAAAGGAGGAGGAGAAGGATAGAGACCGATTGCGTGCGCATCAGGCCGCATCCTACAAAGACCACGCCCACCTCTGTCCGCGCCGTCGGCCGATGCTCGCCTCCCTGGATAGGGGTAGAGAGAGCCCGTTAGGGCTCCCCCTCCCTCCGAACCGGACGTGCGGAT
>DATLWH010000763.1:0-2070 GCA_035576505.1 Thermoanaerobaculia bacterium
GCTGCGCGACACGATCGCCCGCGTCAACGAAAGCTGCGATCACACGATCTCCTGCAAAGTGGCGTTCGCCGGGCCGATGAAGATCGAGCCCGGCTCGCAACTTCCGGCGATTTCCGGCTGCGCCCTCGTCATCGACGGAGGAGTCGCTTCCGGCGCCTCGCAGGACCTGGAGCGGCCGGTCGAGATCGCCGGCACGAAGGCAGGTTTCGTCAACGGCCTCGAGCTGCGTTCCCGGTGCGGCGTGACGGTGCGCGGACTGACGATCAACGGATTCGGCGCGAACGGTCTCGTTCTGGCGGCACCAAAGCAGCCCTTTCCACTCGGGCAGGAGACCTTGACCGTCGAAGGTTGTTTCATCGGCACGGACACGAACGCTCTGGAGGCGCGCCCCAACGGGATGCGCGGGATTTCCATCGAGTCGCCGGACACGGTTGCCTCGGTGAACAACAGCACGATCAGCGGCAACCGCTACAGCGGGATCGCCGTGTGGTCTGCCGACCGCTTCGGCATCGGAGACTGCCGCATCGGCCTGGGCCGCGGCCTGCGGCCGCTGGGCAATGGCGCGAGCGGTGTGTTTGTAAACGGCGGGCGGGCCACCATCGGAAGTCAAATCGCGTACAACCACGACTTCGGTGTGGCAGTCGGCCGGGATGCGGGCCATGCGGTCACGTTGCCCGAAGGGCTTTTCGCAAACGGCGTTCTCGACTACGACTGGGGTCTGGACGGTCCCACGCGTACCGACCCCGCCGGGCGCATGCCGCCCGTTCCGGCTCTGATCGACGCCTCCTACGACCCCGTACACAACGCCACCACCGTGCATGGCGTTCTGCCAGCCGAGGGACGTCGCGTGGGGGGCTATCAATACTCCGTGCGCCTCTTCGAAGTGACCTCGCACGGTTACGTTGCACTACAGCCGCAGACAAATCTCCCCGCTCCTTCTGGCGACCTGCCGTTCACGATGTCGGTGACCGGCGATCTGCGCGGCCAGGCGATCGTGGGGCAGACATTCTTCTACGAGTTTGCGGATGGGCCGCCGCTCGACTCATCGGAGTTGAGCGCGCCGCTGGCGGTACATCCGTAGTCGTCGAGCGTCGGGGAGCGCGCACCGGAAGGGGGAGGTCGGGCGTCCTCCCTCCCGGTCTCGGTAAGTGTTAAGTGTTAACGGGCCTGCGCCTGCGGAGCCGAAGCGGTCGCGCTATTGGTTGCGCCTGGCGCACCCGGATTGTTCACCGGCGCGCGAAGGGAATGGCTCGCTGCCGGTGGCGTGTATGGCGGCATGGTGCTTGGCGGCTTGCTGTAACCGCCGCCCGAGCCGCACCCGATGAGGCCGATGGAGAGTGCCCCGCAAGCTGTCAGAGTGAGGAACAGACTACTTCGTTTGCGATTCATGATTTCCTCCAAACTGTACGAGAGGAACGCGTTGTGCGCTCCTGCCAGTTATTATTCAAAGTTTGTTCCTGCCTTATTTGCAGTTGCGATTTCGCGCGGTTGAGGTTGCTCTTTTTGCATACAATCCGCGGCGCGTGAGGTGGGCAAACGAACAAACGGACATCGGCCGCATCGTCGTGCCGCCGTCGCTGCCGGATGGGCTCGCCCTCTTCTACACCACGGCCGATAGCGAAGGGCGCCTCGACCAGGAAGCCGCGGCGCGGCTGATGGGCATCGTACGAGGTCGCTTCGGCGTCGACGCCACGCTCTCGACCTGTACGCAGGTTCACGGCAAGCGCGCCGTGCGCGCGTTGCCCGACGCACCCTGGCGCGAGTGCGACTCGTGCGACGCGCTCTGGTCGTCCACCCGAGGAACAGCCCTCGGCATCAAGGTCGCGGACTGTCTTCCGGTCACGATCGCGGATATGGATCACGGAGTCATCGCCAACATCCACTCCGGGTGGCGCGGTGCGGTGCAGAGGATCACCTCCGAGACGCTGGATACGCTCGGGAAGGAGAGTCCGTTCGAAACGGCCACGGCGCAGGCCTGGCTCGGGCCGTCGATCCGCGTCTGCTGCTTCGAAGTGGGGGAGGAAGTTGTCGACGATTTCCGCGCGTCGTATGACGATGCCGAGGCTTTCG
>DATLWH010000764.1:0-3339 GCA_035576505.1 Thermoanaerobaculia bacterium
CGCTCTTCGTGATCGATCCGAAGAAGGAATACATCGCCATCCAGGAAGCGAAGAAGCTCGGCATCCCGGTGGTGGCCATCGTCGACACGAATTGCGATCCGGAGGACATCAACTACGTCATTCCGGGGAACGATGACGCGATCCGCGCGATCCGCCTGTTCACGCAGAAGATCGCCGACGCCGTGCTCGAAGGCTACAACCTGGCCGAGGAGAAGTTCATCGGCGTGGAGGACAAGGGCGAGCCGTCCGAGGCCCCTGCTCCGGTCCTGGCCGAACCCGCTGAAGCGATGAGCGCTCCAGCCGTTTCCTAGTTTCACTAAGACTACTTCCACCTGGAGCGCCGGCTGCCCGTTTTGCGGCAGACGGCGCTCTTGTATCAAGGAGATTTCAGATGACAAACGTCGCAACGGGATCGGAAGGCCGCCCCCAGATTACGGCAGCCATGGTGAAGGAACTGCGCGAGCAGACCGGCGCCGGGATGATGGACGTGAAGTCCGCGCTGACCGAGGCTGGCGGGAACATGGAAGAGGCCACCAAAATCCTCCGCAAGAAGGGTCTGGCCGCCGCGGGCAAGAAGGCCGGACGCATCACCGCCGAGGGCGCCGTGACCGCGCACGTCGGCGACAACGTCGGCGTCCTGGTCGAGGTCAACTGCGAGACCGACTTCGTCGGCCGGAACGAGAACTTCCGTCACTTTGCCGAGGATGTCGCCAAGGTGATCGCCAAAAGCAAGGCCGGCTCCGTCGAAGCGCTGAACAGCGAACCGTGGCCAGGAGACGCAGAGGGTCAGACGGTCGGCCAGCACGTCCTCTCCATGATCGGGGCCATCAAAGAGAACATCGCCATCCGCCGTTTCGTCCGCTACGAAAGCGCGGCCGGTGCGGTCCTCTCCTCCTACATCCACGCCGGAGGCAAGATCGGTGTGCTCGTCGAGCTCATCGCCACCAGCGGCGAGAAGAGCGCGCGCATGAACGAGATCGCCAGGGACGTGGCTATGCACATCGCCGCCGCCGAGCCTCGTTTCATCCGGCGCGAGGAAGTGACGCAGAAGGACCTCGACACCGAGCGCGAGATCGCCCGCGACGCCGCGGCCAAGTCCGGCAAGCCGGAGAACATCATCGAGAAGATGGTCATCGGCAAGATGGACAAGTTCTACGGCGAAGCGTGCCTGCTCGAGCAGCCGTACATCCGCAACGACAAGCAGACCGTGAACGATTACCTGGCCGCGTCGGGCAAAGAATCCGGCTGCGCCTACACCGTGACCCGTTTCACCCGCTACAAGCTGGGCGAAGGGATCGAGAAAAAGGGCGATGACTTCGCCGCGGAAGTGGCCAGCTATATGAAGTAGATTTCATCGGCGGCGGGCTCGGGGCCCGCCGCTTTCTCCCTTCGGTCGAACGAGTAGCGGCTCACGGTGTTGATGTGCTGGCGCAGTACCCCGACGGTGATTTCACGGTCGCGGCCGTAGTCCTCAAATGCCGTCCGGGCCACGCCGCCCCGGACCGTTTTCGCGAAGTTGGCGATCGTTGTGGTGCCAGTGGCCGATTCGAGCGCTTTGAAGATGTTAAACGTCTCTTCAGGCACGCCGACGACGATGGCGAGCAGCAGGAGAACGGATCGGTAGTCCTCTTTCAGGAAGCTGGCCAGCCGCCGCTGCGGAACCGTGGCCCGGATGATCCGATACGTGTTGATGTAGCGCTTCACCGCTCGTGGCGATCGGCCGATGAGATCGGCGAGACTCTTCATGCAGTTGCTCTCGTCCTCGGAAAGCTGCAATGGCGTCGCGCTGGCGAGTCTCTCACGGCGGTCCGTGGTTTCCTCCTCTGTCGAGGCGCCGCGGGATGCTGATGCTGCTTCGCGGCTGTTATCCTGTCCTGCCGCCTTCTGCTGCCGCCCCTCGCCGGTACCGCCGTCTGTGCGCACATCGCCTTCCACGAGCCGCGCGACGAACCGTTTTGTTGCGCCGAGGTCTAGCGTGTTCAGCCAGTAAGGGATCTGGAAGATCTTCTCCAGATAGTCCCGCGCCCCGACGCGATACCCCGGCATCCTCGTCTGCTTCCAGACGTTTCGGAACTTGTACTCGAGTGATTCCGAGACCCATCGCGCATCGACGCCGACGACCACAACGAACAATTTGAACGCGAGCAGCAGATGGACGGCCTGTAGAACTTCAACGACGCGGTTCGGTGGACATCGGTCGAGGTCGTCGATGTAAAGAACGATGCGGTCGATCCGGTACTGCTCATCTATGGGATCGATGTGCACGAGGTGCGCGGGAAGCGGCTGCTCGTCGTTCTGACGGCGCATCAGCGCGCTCAAGTGCTCGAAGTCGTTGCGTGCCGTGGCCAGGACGCCGAGGAGCTTTCGATAGTCGTCGCTTGCGGCACGGTCGCCGATGAAGCGAGCGAGTTGCCGGCCAGCGCGCAGGTTCATGAGTTCTTCCTCCGCTTTCTTAACCGCTTCGTTCTGTTCCTGCAATACTCTTTGCGCGGCCACCAGTTCGCGGTCGGCGGCATCGAGTGCATCTTGCTCGTTCTTGACGGTCTCTTTCTTTCGGGCCTCTGCCTTCTGAATGACGCCGTCGATCTTCTTCTTCGCCTCCTCCACGGCGCCGACCGCAGTGCCGCCGCGTTTCAGTTGCAATGAGATCCAGCCGACGAGCGCGGCGACGATGCTCACCAGTTGAGAAACCGCGGAAGAGATTGCCGGAAACTTCAGCGACTGCATGGCCCAGGCGACCGCGAGTGGTGCCAAGAGAATCGCTCCGCAGAGCAACATCCATATGCCAGGTTTCTGCGTGGCCCAGAACCACAGGAGCCGCGTGCGGTCGCCAAGTTGTCGGATTTCGTCAATCGTGGCTCGCACGTCCTCGGTGGACTTCATGATGCGATCAATTCCGAGGTTCTTGAGAGCCTCCGAGAATTCGGAGCGGGTAGGCTCTTCAATCGTGACGGCGTCCCAGACATCCTTGGCAAGTGCGAGATTCAGCTTCGTGGCTTTCTCTTCGACTTCCGCCTTTTTCGTCTCCAACTCTTTGGCTGCTTCATCGCGCTTGAGTTGCGCCTTCTCGACTTTCTTCTCCTGTTCGGCGCGCTTGAGGAGTGTGTCGTCGATGCGCTGCAGCACGGCTTCGGTCCGCGCGATAGGGTCTTCCGGTTTCTCTCCGGCGATCCGAAGGTTCCGAAAAATATTCTCGACTAGGCTGGCCCAGAGGTTGGATTCGACGTAATGCCAGGCGTTGAAGTCGATCTGTACGATGCGCTTGTAGTAGGCATCGCCGCCGGTACCGGCCAGGTCTGCCACCGCATCATGGAGCTGGCTCATGAAAAAGCTCTTGCC
>DATLWH010000765.1:0-2870 GCA_035576505.1 Thermoanaerobaculia bacterium
GCAACGTCGATGTCTTTCTCGAGTACGAAGCTGACGATGACCTGCGAGGTGCCCTCGGACGAGATCGATTGCAGCTGATCGATGCCGCTGATCGTGTTGACAGCCTCTTCGACCTTGTCCGTGATATCGGTCTCGACCTCTTCCGGCGCCGCGCCGACGAGCCGCGTCGTGATCGTGATCGTCGGGATGTCCACCTTGGGAAAGCGGTCGACGCCGAGCTGCATGTAGGCGAACCAGCCCACCACGACGAGCGAGAGAACGATGACCGTGGCGAAAACGGGACGGCGGACGCAAAGGGCGGCTAGTTTATGCATGATTACAATCCCATCTCCACACGCGCAAACATCCCCGGCCGCAGCTTGCCGTCGCGGTTGGGGAACTCGGTCTCGACAGTGAACGACCGTGTCGTGGGGTCGACGACACCGCCCACCACGGCAACTTTCCCCTGAAAGATGTCGCCGGGATAGGCATCCACCGTCGCCTTCACATTCTGCCCGTTGCGGACGCGCGCGAGCTCCTTCTCCGGAACGCGGAAGCGGAGCTTGAGCGGCGAGGTCTGCACGACGACGAGGGCCACGGTGGCGTCGCCCAGGCGCTGACCGACGTCGGTGCGCTTCTCGGCCACCACTCCGTCGATCGGCGAACGGAGCGTCGAGTCAGCCATCTGCTGGCGGAAGATCGCTGCCTGCGCCTGCGCCGATTGCCTGGCCGCGCGGGCCTGGTCGTACATGGCCTGCGAGCGGTCATACGTCGCCTGCGGGATCGACTCTTTGGCGATCAGCTCTTTCTTGCGGTTCAAATCGCGCTGGGCATCCTGCTCGGCCGACTCGGCGCGGGCGGTGTCCGCCTGCGCTTTCTCGAGGTTGAGACGCGGATAGTCGGTCTCCAGCTCGAGCAGCGCCTGGCCGCGGCTGATGCGCGATCCTTCATCGACGTACATCTTCGCCACACGCCCGGGAAGCTTCATGGCCAGCTCGGACCGGACCGGCGAGATGAGCTCGCCCGTCGCGACGATCGTTCCACCCGATTCCGAGGAGGCGACAGCAGAGGCTGACGTGCTGGTTTGTGGGGCGCCGGCCGGCGTGCTGCTCGTGGCCGCCGCGGCAACAGTCTGCACATCGCCCGGGAGCGCCGGCGCAGCCTGCGTTGACGTCGCGGAGGCCGCGGCGTCCTTCTTCGCGCAGCCGAACGGCAGCGCCAGAGTCAGGATCGTGATTGTGATGATGGACGAACGCTTCATTGCTGTGTCGCTCCCACTCCAACGGCATCTTTGATCGCGCCGGCGGCATACCAGACGCGGAGTTGTGCAAGGTTG
The DNA here is from genome assembly GCA_035576505.1 of Thermoanaerobaculia bacterium. Taxonomy (GTDB): domain Bacteria; phylum Acidobacteriota; class Thermoanaerobaculia; order Gp7-AA8; family Gp7-AA8; genus JADGNZ01. Next base: position 1,316 of record DATLWH010000765.1, read on the forward strand.
TGATTCAACGTTTCCGCCGCCACGGCGCGCCGGGCGTCGGCGAGCGAGACCTCGGAGGTGGCCAGATCGAGCGACGTCGACTCCTGAGCCCGATAGAGATCGAAGACCTGCGCGTATTCGGCGTCGGCGGCGGCGAGCTGCTCCTTCGCCAGTTGCAGCGTGGTATCGGCCGCGTGCAGGTCGGTGATGGCCTTGTGGACGTCTTCGCGCGCGGCAACCTTTGCGTCCTCGAGCAGCGAGCGCGCCTGCAGCTCGCGGTCTTTCGCCGAGGCAATGTGCGACGAGACCTGCCCCGATTGCCAGATCGGCACCGAGAAGCGGAACGCGCCGTAGCCGTAACGGCTGGCCGGGAAGGCGGACTTCTGATCGATGTAACCGGCGTCAAAGGTGACCACCGGCAGATACGCACCGCGCTGCTTCTGCACTTCCAGCTCGGCGACGCGGATGTTGTTCTGGGCGATGGCGATGTCCGGACGGCTGGCCTGGGCCCGGGCCACGAGCGTCTGCTCATCCGGCAACGCATCGAGGGTTGGGGCGGACGAGGTCACGGCGATGTCGCCGGTCAGATCGAGATCGGCACGCAACGCGCTCTCCGCCGCCTCGCGCTGCTGCTGGGCGGTGGCGAGCAGGCGCTGCGACGCTTTGATGGCCGTCTCGGCGCGGAGCACATCGACCTTCGTCACTTCGCCGGCCTGATAGAACGCCGTCGACTGCGTGCGCCGCTTCTCGGCGATGTCGATGTTCTTCCGCTCGATGATGATGTTGGCGTCGGCGTTTGCCACGCCGAGGTAGTTCGAGGCCACGCGAAGAAGGATCGCGTCCTCGGTTTCCCGCACTCCCTGCCGCGCGTTGACGACGCCGAGCTTGGCCTGATCGTAGGCGCGCTTCTCGCGCAGGCCGGCATAGACCGGCTGCGAGAGCACGACGCGGTAATTCCAGTCATTCTCTGGAAGGATGACGCGCGCATCGGCGCCGTTGCCGAACGACACCTGGGTCGTGTTGCGGATCGTCGAGCCGGTCAGGTTCACTTGCGGCAGGATCGATGACAGCAACTGTTTCCGATTCTCCTCGGCGACGTTGACGTCGACGCGCGAACGATCGATGGTGTTGTTGACCTGCAATGCGCGCGCAAGCGCTTCCGGCAGCGTCAAGGTGGTCTGTGCCGCGGCCATCGCCGCCGGCAGGAGCAGCATCAAAGTAAGGACTGCACGTTTCAATGTGAGCTCCGTTTCATTTCGGGATGGCGATGCCGCTCAGCAGCGTGGAGACGATCAACTCGACGTCCTCACTCTCCGGCGGCGGCGCGTCTTCGCTGAGCCGTTCCAGGACGATGGCAATGCTCGTCTCGATAAGGATCAGCGCCAGACGGTTAGGATCGAACGACCGTATCTCACCGACGTCCATCGCTTCTTTCAGAACAGTGGCCACCCGTTCGACACGCGCACGGAACTGCGGCTGGCATGTCCTCTTCTGCCTGCGCTGCTGCGAGACGTTTCCCTCCGGCATCTTCAGCGCGTGGTAGAGGCGGAAGAACTCGCGATTCTGGTTGAAGAAG
>DATLWH010000766.1:0-2222 GCA_035576505.1 Thermoanaerobaculia bacterium
GTCCGGCTGGGCGGAGGCGTATCGACCATCCGGCAGTACCTGCAGGCCGGGCTGATCGACGACCTGCACCTGGTCATCTCGCCCGTTCTCCTCGGCCGCGGCGAGAAACTGCTCGACGGTATCGACCTGCGAGCGCTCGGCTACGAGTGCGTGAAGCACGCCGCCGGCGGACGCGCCGCCGCGCATGTGTTCCTGCGAAAGAGGACGTGAGCATTCCAGCCTCGCGGGAGTCGGGGGTCGGGGGTCGGGTCGGGGAGAGAGGCTGAGGGCGCCCTGTCCAACCAACCCGGCCGCCAGGGACGCGGGTTGCGACCCATCGCTCGATTCGACGTAGACTTTCGCGCGTCATGAATGTGTCCCCACTACGCGTCTTCTCTTTCATCGCATCGCTGTCGATCTCAGCGTCGATCTCTGCCTTCGCCACGCTGGCCGCGCAAACGGTGAAGAACCCAGCGCCGCCGCAGCCGGTGCTCATGCCGCCGCCGATCGCCGCGCCGGTGGACCAGCCCTACCCCGGCCCCGTCGAGCTCGAGGTCGATCTGACGCATGTCACCAACCGCGTGGCGCACGTGCGCGAGCAGATTCCCGTCCAGCGCAACGCGCGCGAGCTCGTGCTGCTGTATCCGCAATGGATACCCGGCGCGCACTCGCCGATCGGCCCGATCTCCCGCATCGCCGGAATCGTCGTCACCGTCGACGGAACGCGCGTGCAGTGGATCCGCGACCAGATCAATGTGTACGCCTTCCACATTCCGCTTGGAACGGCTGCCAGAACCGTAGAGCTCACGTTCGACTACCTCTCGCCCATCAAGCCGGCGGAAGGCCGCATCGAGTGGTCCGACGCCATGATCGATCTCGCATGGAACGAAGTGGCCATGTATCCGGCGGGCTTCTTTTCGCGCGACATTCCGTTCGACGTCACCCTCAAGCTGCCGCAGGGCTGGAAACATGCCACGGCTCTTGAGACGGCATCCGAGGAAGGGTCCACGGTGAAGTTCAAGCGGACGACGCTGAACACGCTGGTGGATTCGCCGCTCTATGCCGGGGTGCATTTCAAACGCGTCGACCTTTCGCCCTCGCCGACGGACATCGTTCGCCTGAACGTCTTCGCCGACGATGACAAAGATCTCGAAATCTCCGCGGACGCCCTCGAAAAGCACAAGAACCTGGCCATCGAGGCCGGCAAGCTGTATCAGTCGCATCATTACGACCATTACGACTTCCTGCTGCTGCTCAGCAGCGTCGTCGGCGGCGTGGGACTCGAGCACCATCAGTCGAGCGAAGACGGCTCGCGGCCGAACTACTTCACCGAGTGGGATCGCGGCAACCTGCGTTCCGACCTCTTGCCACACGAGTACACGCATTCGTGGAACGGCAAGTTCCGCCGTCCGGCCGACCTCTGGACTCCGAACTTCAACGTGCCGATGCGCGACGACCTGCTATGGGTTTACGAGGGCATGACACAGTACTGGGGAAGCGTGCTGGCGGCGCGTTCGGGGATCCGGACAGCGGAGCAGGCCCGCTATGTCTTTGCGCGCGTTGCTGCCGGATTCGAAGTCAGCCCGGGCCGGGATTGGCGTCCGCTGGTCGACACCACGAACCAGCCCACTGTTTCGCAGCGCCGTCCCATGAGCTGGGGCAGCTGGCAACTGGGGGAAAACTATTACACCGAAGGACAGTTGATCTGGCTGGACGCCGATACGAAGATCCGCGAGCTCACCAACGGCGGGAAGTCGCTCGACGACTTCGCGTCCGAGTTCCTCGGTCAATTCAACGGGAGTTTCGTCACCAGCACCTATGATCTTCAGGACATCGTCAAAATCCTGAACGCGATCGCGCCGTATGACTGGATGAAATTCTTCCGCGACCGCGTCTATGCGCTGCATCCCGCCGTGCCCACTGAAGGAATCACCAACGGCGGCTACAAACTCGTTTACAGCGACAAGATCCCTTCCTGGCTGACCAGAACGGAAACCGCCGCGGGAGGAGCCGATTTCTCGACGTCGCTCGGTTTTTCGGTCGGCGGCGCACCGCGAGGGGGAGCGGAAGCGCAGGCGGCACCCCAATCCAATAGCCTCGGCAACGTATGGTGGGAAAGTCCTGCGTTCGACGCCGGGATCACCCCCGATATGCAGATCGTCTCCGTCAACGGGAAAGCGTACACATCGCAAGTTCTCCGCGATGCCATCACCCAGGCCGAACACACGAAGCGGCCGATCGAG
>DATLWH010000767.1:0-2607 GCA_035576505.1 Thermoanaerobaculia bacterium
CTCCCGACTCCCAACTCCCAACTCCTGACCCCCGAATCGAGGTTCACCATGTCATCCGCAGCCAAAGTAGGCGTCTTCATGCTGATCGTTCTGGCGATCCTCGGGTACTTCATCCTGAAGATCGAAGATGTGCAGATCGGACATGGAGCGGGCGCCCGAAAAGTGACGGCGATCTTCGACTCCGTGGCAGGTCTCGACAACAAGTCCGCCGTACGCGTCGCCGGCGTGCGCGTCGGGAAGGTGTCGAACATCAAGCTCCGTCCCGATGGCAAGGCCGAGGTGACGCTCGACGTCGACCCCGATGTCGTGTTCCATCCTGGCGCGAGCGCGCATGTGGCCAACCTCGGGCTGCTCGGCGAAAAGTACATCGAGCTCGATCCGGGCCCGTCAACGGGGCCCGTGATTCCGCAGGAACAGAGCGTCACCCTGCACGGCTCGCAGCCGGCATCGATGGACGACATCACCAACCAGGTGGCAGCGATCGCCAACGACGTGAAGGCGATCACCGCCTCTCTGCGCGGGGTGATGACGGGTCCGTCCGGCCAGCAGCGGCTCGAAGACATCGTCGAGAACGTTCGCACGATCACCACCCAGGTCCGCGACCTCATCGCCGCGAATCGATCGAATGTCGACGCCACGATGGGCAACGCCCGCGCAATCACCGAGTCATTGCGGGTCGAGATTCCCCGGCTGGCCAGCTCGATCGACAACATGGCCACGCAGATGAACGGCACCGTCGGCGAGAACCGGCAGGACATCCGTCAAATCGTCGAGAACCTGCGCACGCTCTCCACCGACCTCAAGACGACGTCCGACAACCTCAATGCCGTCACCGCCCAGATCCGCAGCGGCGAAGGGACGGTCGGCAAGCTGCTGTACAGCAACGAGGCGCACGACCGCCTGACCGCGGCGCTGGGCTCGGTCGAGAGCGGCGTGAACGAATTGCGCAACACGCTCGGCCGCGTCGGAAAAATGCAGCTCGACCTCGGCCTCAACGGCGAGTACTACGCCGGCCTTCCGGCCCAGCAGAACGGCGCCGACAAGGTCGGCGGCAACTCCCGCTCCGCGGTGTGGCTGCGTCTCACTCCGAATCCGGAGCGCAACCGCTTCTACAACGTCGAGCTGGCCGACACTCCCTACGGCAAGCGCAATGACAAGACCATCGAAGAGACGGTGACGAACCCCGCCACCGGCCAGTCGCAGACGACGATCACGCAGCAGACGCGCTTCGACCGATCATTCCTGATCTCGGCGCAGGCCGGCTGGACGCTGGCGCCCTTTGCGGTACGCATCGGGATGATCGATTCCACCGGCGGCGCGGGCGTCGACTACGCCTTCAACAACCGCATCCGCGTCACCGGCGAGGCTTTCGATTTCGGCCACCGCACCGGCGACAGCAACCCGCATCTGCGGCTGTACGGCGAGTACGTCTTCCGCCAGGAGAAGCCGACCACCCCGACGATCTTCATCCGCAGCGGTGTCGACAACGTCTTGAATCACACTGCCTTCACCCTGGGCGGCGGCATCCGCTGGCGGGATGATGATCTGAAGTACCTGCTGGGGAACGTTCCGCTCAAGTAGGTCCCAGCGCGCGCCGCGGAGCGGCGAAATCCATGTAGCCCACGGCGTGAGCCGTGGGACTGGATGTCGGATAAAGATCAAGCCGCGGAGCGGCGACATATCAAAACGTTCACGATCGCTGGAAATGTCGCCGCTCCGCGGCTCTCTGTTCTGATCCATCGGTTCCCCACGGCTGACGCCGTGGGCTACATAGATTTCGCCGCTCCGCGGCTAGCCAAGCGCCTTAGCCTGCGGTGCCTCGGTCCGCGTTCAAATCACGCCCAGATCGATTGCCCGCAGCACCGCCCTCGTGCGGTCGCGCACGCCGAGCTTGGCCAACAGGTTCGACATGTGGTTCTTCACCGTTCCGTCGGTGATGCTCAGTAGTCCGAGGGGGTAAATCCGGGTGACGCCGGTCAGCCGCACGAGTGGTTGTTGGGACATGTTCATCTCCTTCGGACCCCAATCTAAGCGGGGCTCAGGAGGTGCGCATGTGCATGAAGAGCGGGGCGCCGATCATGACTTTCGGCACACCGACCGAAATTCCACGTTTGACGCGAAGGGTGCAGTAGCGCACAATCCCGTCAAAACGTAGGAGAGGAAACAACTGATGGCGACAACGAAGAAGAGCGGCGGCAAAGGTCTGGCAGCGGAAGTCACCCCGAGCGCGGATCTGCACCCGATCGTCGGCGACAAGCCGATCCCCCGCAGCGAAGTCACGAAGCGCGTGTGGGACTACATCAAGAAACACGGGCTGCAGGATAAGACGAACAAGCGGATGATCAACGCGGACGACAAGCTGCTGAAGATCTTCAACGGCAAGAAGCAGGTCTCGATGTTCGAGATGACATCTCTTATCATCAAGCACCTGAAGAGCTAGCAGGCACGGCCGCGACGGCCGTTGCCCAGGGCTTCGGTCAACAGGGTCGTGACAGCGTCCTCCGCGCACGCTTTTGTGGGAAACCCGTGTGATCTGGTCATGAAACGTGAGGCCGGCGTAACTGCCGGCCTTTTCGTTTTGTGGGAGTGGGGGTGGGGAGTGGGGGG
>DATLWH010000768.1:0-3220 GCA_035576505.1 Thermoanaerobaculia bacterium
TGGGAGCAAGTGACGGTATGCTGGCAATGTCGAGATGAGGCAAATGGAACCAACGATCAAACAACTGATCCTGAAGCGGTATCGCAGCATTCCTGCTGAGCGCATCACGTTCGACAACCCGACCATCTTCGTCGGACGAAATGGCTCAGGTAAGAGCAATCTCGTCAGCGTTTTCTCCTTCCTCGCCGACGCGATGGCAGCGCCCCTTCAAGCTGTGTTCGACAGGCGCGGCGGCTTCTCGGCCGTGCTTACTCACTCTTCGGACGAGGACTATCCGCAAAACTTCGGTGTCCGAGTGAATTTTGGTTCGCTGAACGGTCGAAGCAAAGCCGGCTTCTATGCCTTCGAAGTGAAGGCACTGCGGAGCCACGGGTTTTCAGTAGTGCGAGAGCAGTGTTCGGTCACTGGCGAGCGGGATTCGAGATCGTGGTTTGACCGTGTTGGAACGAAGTTCACATCCAACATCGGTGGAATGAAACCCTCGCTCGACCCCGCTTCACTCGGCCTGCTCCTAGTCGGAGGGGAGGCTAGCTTTGCACCAGTACTGCGTACCTTGGCGGCGCTTCGCGTCTATTCGATCGAGCCTCGCAAGTTGCTCGAGGGACCAGACAGCGACACGAGTCTGAAGTCCGATGGGGCCAATGTCACGAGTGTGCTCAAAGAGATCGAGCGGCAGTCAGAGAGCGATTTCCGGCGAATCTCCGACATTCTAGCGACGATCGTTCCTAACACGACACGAGTGCAGGTGAAAGAGCACGGAAAGCGTCAATCTCTCGAGTTCACGCAAGAGTGGGGTGTGAACAAACGCTTGAAGTTCGACGGCTCCAGCATGTCTGATGGAACACTCCGAGCTGTCGGACTACTGGCAGCGGTGTTCCAGAGGCCTGTGCCTTCGCTGATTGCGGTGGAGGAACCAGAGGAGAACTTGCACCCTGGCGCACTAGAGTCGATTCTCGATCTGCTGCACCACGCATCGAGGCACATGCAAGTCGTAATTACCACCCACAGTCCCGAGCTGCTCGATGCGAAGTGGATCACGGATCGCCATTTGCGCCTTGTGGAATGGACCGAGGGCGCTACTCGGATAGCGACCCTCTCAGATGCTTCGCGAAAGGCGCTGCAGGGCCATTTGATGGGCGCTGGCGAGCTGCTGCGATCGAGCGCGCTCGAAGCGGCGCCGCTGTTCGAAGCAGAGCTCGCGCAAGACAGCCTGTTCGAGGAGTTCGCATGATGATCCAGCCTATCGTCGAGGGACAGGGCGAAGAGACCGCCGTGCCGGTTCTTCTCCGCCGGCTTCGGGACGAAGCCCAGGCATGGGAACTCGATGTCGGCAAGCCGCTCCGCAGGCGGCGGCCACAGTTGATAAAGAAGGACTCTCTGCAGACTGCCGTGCGAGTCGCGGCCCTGCGCGATTGCATGGGAATCCTCGTCATCTTCGACGCCGACGACGATTGCCCGAAGGAGTTGGCGCCGACACTCGAAGAATGGGCACGGGAAGCCGCGGGCGGAAAGGTATGCGCGGTGGTCATGGCCAACCGCGAGTACGAGGCATGGTTTCTTGCGAGCATCGAAGCGTTGCGGGGAAGGGCCGCAATCCTGCCGGATGCCATATCGCATCCCGATCCGGAGGCTCCGCGCAATGCCAAGGGTCAACTCGAGCGGCGGATGAAAAGCGGAGCCAGCTACTCTCCAACCGTAGACCAGGCGCCACTGACGGCCCAGTTCAACATGGAGAGCGCGTACCGTCACTGCCGGAGCTTCAGGAAGCTCGTCGGCGCTTTCGGTGTGCTTGCCGCCGCAGCTGGCGTGGCTCCCGACGTGTGGCCACCAGCGGCATGGGGCTCGTAAGAAAACGCCAATAACTCCCGACGCCGGACTACTGGCGTCTCGACAGCCTGGTCGTCGTTTTCGTCACGGTGTAATGGCCACCTTCATCACGCCGCCGGCGCGCGAGCCGAAGAGGTTGTAAGCCTCCTTGATGTCGGCGAGCTTGAAGCGGTGCGTGATCAGGGGGCGGAGATCGAGTCTGCCGCGGCGCACCATCTCGATGAGGCGGCGCATCCGTTCCTTGCCGCCGGGGCACAGGGTCGTGACGATGCGATGGTCGCCGAGGCCGGCGGCGAACGCTTCGTAGGGAAGCTGCAGCTTGCCGGAGTAGACGCCGAGGGACGAGAGAGTGCCGCCGGGCCGGAGGACGCGGAGTGCGCTCTCGAACGTCGACTGCTCGCCGAGCGCTTCGATTGCCACGTCGACGCCGGTGCCGCCGGTGAGCCTGCGGATCTCATCCACGACGTCGCCCTTTCGCGGATCGAGAACGATATCCACGCCCATCTTCCGGGCGAAGGCGATGCGGTTGTCATCACTGTCGACGCCGATGACGACCGAAGCCCCCATCAGCTTCGCGCCGAGAGAGGCACACAGCCCGATCGGACCCTGGGCGAAGACGGCCACGGCGTCGCCGATCCTCACGCCGCCCGATTCCGCGCCGCTGATACCGGTCGAGGCGATGTCGGTGAGGAGAACGACCTGTTCGTCCGTGACGTCGTCCGGGATCGGCGCCAGGTTGGCCTGCGCATGCGGGACGAGGAGATATTCGGCCTGCGCGCCGTTGATCGTGTTGCCGAAGCGCCATCCGCCGATCGCTTCATAGCCGCTGCCGTGTCCGCACTGCGAAAGATTGCCGGAGAGGCAGGCATTGCACTGGCCGCACGGAGTGATGGCGCCGACGATGACCCGGTCGCCGACTTTGTAGCCGGTCACCCCGACTCCCAACTCCTCGATGACGCCGACCGGCTCGTGGCCGATGATCAGGCCCGGCTTGACGGGGTATTCACCGCGGACGATGTGGAGATCCGTCCCGCAGATCGTCGTCATCGTGACGCGGATCACTGCCTGACCCGGTCCGGCGTGGGGCCGCGGCACTTCTTCGATGCGGATGTCGTCGACGCCATGGAAGACGGCAGCGCGCATCGTGGCGGTGTGGTGAGTGTGGGGGATCAACATCTCCTCGACTTCGAATGTGGTGACCATGGTGGCTCCTTTACTGGGGAGTCGGGAGTCGGGGGTCGGCGGTCGGCGGTCGGAGCGGCTCCGACACACGTTCCTCTTTTCGCAGAACGGGATCGAGGGTCGGGTATCCGGAGCCGCGCGTCGTAGCGGCTTCGCCTCCCCTTCGCAGAACAGTAAACAAATGGGGAGTCGGAGCCAGGGATCGAGGTAC
>DATLWH010000769.1:0-4519 GCA_035576505.1 Thermoanaerobaculia bacterium
GTCAAGGTTGCCGTGAACGCGCCGCTGAGCGCCACGGCCGCCATGCGCTTCGTCGGCTACTACACGCGTTACGGCGGGTTCATCGACGCGGTGCAGCCTGACCTGAGCGTGAAGAAGGACGTCAACAGCGGAAACCGGATCGGTGGCCGGCTGTCGTTCCTGTTCAAGCCGAGCGACAACCTGAGCATCACGCCGCGCATCCTCTATCAGAAGGTGGACATGGACGGATGGAACCGCCTCGACGCCTTCAACATCCTGGCCAATCCCTACACGACGACGCGCCCCAAGGTGACCCTCGGCGACCGGCAGTTCACGCAACTCAAAGAGCCGTTCACCGACAAGTTCACGCTCGGTGACGTGAACATCTCGTACAACCTCGGCGGCGGCAAGACGCTGACGTCGATCACCTCCTACTCCAACCGTGACGTGCTCGTGGTTCGCGATGCCACCGCGCTGACCGCCAGCATTACCGGCGGCTCGATCGGCCTGCCGGCGCCGATCTACACGCTCAACGCGCCGCTGGACGACGCCACGAAGGCGAAGGGGTTCACACAGGAGCTGCGCCTCTCCGGTTCCGTGGCGAAGTTCCAGTGGGTGACCGGCGGGTTTTACAGCGACACCGACCGTCACTATGGCCAGAGCCTTCTGGTCAGCGGATTTGAAGGAGGCACCGGCATCCCCACGGCGGGAACGTTCGGCGCCGCGAAGGACGTGCTGTTCTTCTCCAACCTCAAGTACAAGTTCAAGCAGGCCGCCCTGTTCGGCGAGGGAACGTACTCCGTCAGCGACCGGCTGGACGTGACCGGCGGGTTGCGCGCCTACGATTTCAAAGAGAGCCGGACGCAGACGTTCGACGGCATCTTTGCCGATGACGGAACGACCTCCGGCTCCACGAAGGCCAACGGCATCGCGCCGCGCGTCGTGGCCAGCTACAAGCTCAATGACTCGACGCGTCTGAATGCGCAGATCTCGAAAGGGTTCCGGCTGGGCGGCATCAACGACCCGCTCAACGTGCCCCTCTGCACCCCCGCGGACCTCATCACCTTCGGCGGCCGCGGTAACTGGAAGGACGAGACGCTGTGGAACTACGAGGTCGGCTCGAAGTCGAGGATCGCGGACGGCCGCGGCTCGTTCAATGCCTCGGCGTTCTACGCGGACATCCGCGATCTGCAGGCCACGGTGACCGCCGGATCGTGCTCTTCGCGCGTCGTCTTCAACGTCCCGAAGTCCAAGAGCGAGGGAGTGGAAGCGGAGTACGAGCTGGCTCCGACCGACCAGTTCGACTTCGCCATTTCGGCGAGCCGCACCAAGTCGCAGTTGGAATCGACGCTGACCTCGACCGACGCCCACGGTGTCGTCAGCGTCGTCTCGGGCATCCAGAAGGGCAATCGCCTTCCCACGGTCCCTGAATTTCAGGCGACGGCCGCGGCCACGCTTCACTGGCACCAGACCGGGACGTGGGCCGGCTACACGACGGGCGTCTATCAGCACGTGGGTGACCGCTACACGCAGATCGGCGATCAGGCGGCAGGCTTCGGCATCGTGAACCTGAACTCCTTCGCCCCGAACAACATCGGCGGGCCGTTCACGCAGAGCACGTTCACGTTCAATCCCAAGCTTCCGGCCTACAACATCGTCAATCTGCGCGTCGGCGTCCTGATCAACAAGTGGGATACGGCGCTCTTCGTCAACAACCTCACGAACGAGACGGCATTGCTGGCTCTGGATCAGGAGCGGGGAACGCGTGCGCGCGTCGGGTTCCTGACCAACCAGCCTCGTACGATCGGCATCAGTACGCGAGTGAATTTCTAGGGAGATCATCATCTCCGACGAGGGAGTCTCGCGGCGGGCGTTCCTGGGATGCGTCGCGGCGGTGCCACTGGCGGCCCGCCTCGACGCCCAGGATCTCCTCGGCAAGTCCCGGCCGCGCATCGCCGTGGTTGGCAGCGGCGCGTTCGGCGGCTGGACGGCGCTGCACCTGGCCGGCCTTGGCGCGCACGTCGACCTCTTCGACTCGTGGGGTCCGGGAAATCCGCGGTCGAGCTCGGGCGGAGAAACGCGCGTCATCCGGGCCATCTACGGACCCGACCGCGTGTACGTGGAGATGGTCAAGCGCGCCTACGAGCTGTGGGAGAAGATCGGGGCAACTGTCAGCGAGCCTCTGTATGTCGAGACCGGCGCGCTCTGGATGCATCGGAAGGATGACGCGTACGTCCGCTCATCCGTGCCGATCCTGCAGGAGCTCGGTTTTCCGGTCGACAAACTCACGATCGAGGAGGCGGCGCACAGGTATCCGCAGATCGACTTTCGGGGCGTCCACTCGGTCTGGTTCGAACGGCGGGCGGGCGCGTTGTCGGCGCGGCGCGCGTGCACGGTGGTGCGCGATGCCTTTACGAAGGCTGGCGGCACCTATCGTCAGGCGCGCGTCAAGCCGGGCCCGATCGTCAGCGGCGCGATGAAGGAGCTCCGGCTCGACGACGGTTCCCGCATCGAGGCGGATGCGTATGTGTTCGCCTGCGGGCCATGGCTGGGAAAGGTTTTCCCCGAGGTGATCGGAGACAGAGTCCGGCCGACAAGGCAGGAGGTCTATTACTTCGGCACTCCCGCCGGGTCTGACCGTTACCTTCCTGGCCATTTCCCGGTCTGGATCGATTTCGGAGAGCGAATCGTCTATGGCATCCCCGACACACACGGCCGCGGGTTCAAGATCGCCGACGATACGCGCGGCGAGCTGATCGATCCGACGAGCGCGAACCGGGCTCCCACCGCGCAAGGCATCGCGCGGGCGCGCCATCTGCTTTCCGAGCGTTTTCCGGAGCTCGCCAGCGCCCCGCTCGTCGCAGCCGAAGTCTGCCAGTACGAGAATAGTCCCGACGGCAACCTGATCATCGACCGCCACCCGCAGGCCAGCAACGTCTGGCTCATCGGAGGAGGCTCCGGCCATGGCTTCAAGCTCTCGCCCGCTGTCGGCGAGATGACCGCGCAGCAGATTCTTTCCGGGAAGGAAGTGCCGAAGGTGTTCCGCCTGGAGCGCCTCCACGACGCCGTGAAGCCGCGGACGCAGTTCGATGCGGCGCGGAAGTCTTCGGGTGGGGAATGATGAGAGGACTGCGGACCGGGACCCCTGTTCTGGTCGTCCCTTGACCGCCATCTGGCATGCGCATAACATTCAGTCTGTTATGCGCATTGAGCGGTGAGACCATGGCCAAGCAGAGCAAAAACCTTTCGCTCGATCCGGAAGCTGTGACCCGAGGCGAGCGGTATAGCGAGATGCATGAAACGAACGTCTCGCAGCTCGTCAACCGGTTCCTCTCAAGTCTGCCCATCGATGACGAAGCCGAGCACACTCTCACGCCAGCCGTGCGGCGTCTGCTCGGTCTTGCCTCGGGGAAGAACGCGGTGAAACAGTATCGGCAGCACCTGGTCGAGAAGTACGGGCGTTGAAACTTCTCCTCGACATCAACGTGATTCTGGACGTTGTCCTAGGTCGAAAGCCATGGGTCCACGAAGCGGCCCGATTGCTCTCGGCTGTTGAAGAGGGGCGCGCGGAGGGTCATGTTGCTGCTCATACGATCACGACGATCTACTACATCGTGGCGAGGGAGAAGGGGCGACAGGCTGCAGCAAGAGCGGTGACCGACCTTCTCCGTATCGTACGGGTGGTGGCGATCGGAGGCAGTGATCTCCAGCAGGCCCTGGTTTTAGACATCGATGACTTCGAGGACGCGGTGCAAGCAGCGGCAGCCCTCCAGATCGGAGCCGACTACCTGGTCACACGCAATGCAAAAGACTTCGGAGACGCTTCCGCCGAGGTGTGCACTCCAGGTGAAGTGCTTGCGATGCTTTGACTGAATGCCCCCACCTCTTCACAACCTCCTCGAGCCAGCGGGCCTGATCCGGCACTTCCAGTCGTTTCCTCCGGAAGACTTTTCGACCTTCAGCCTCGACGGCGGTGTTCCCGCCTTTTCGACGCGTTTCGATCTGCTCACGACGATGGAGCCGGCGGTGCGGCGCGCGCTGCGGTGGGTTCCCTTTCCCCGTCCGCGCACCTGCTTCATCGGTACGACCGTGTCGGAGTATGCGTTGCTGCCGGGTTCGACGCCGCCGGAAACACTCGCGGACGATCTGCTGGCGTCGGTGGTGTCACGATTCCCGTTCCTGATCGTCAAAGACCTGCCGACCGAGGCGACGCTGGTGGGTGAGGAGGCGTTTGCGTATTCGCGCGGTCTTGCGGAGGCCTGCGCGCGAAAGGGCTTTGTATTGCTGGAGGGTCAGGCCCTTGCCTACGTCCCGATCGATTTCGCCTCGGTGGACGAGTTCCTGTCACGCCGCTCGCCAACGCGGCGAAAGAATCTCCGCCGCAAGTTGAAGAGCCTGTCGCGGCTGACGATCGATACGGTTCCGACGGGTGATGCCCGTTTTCACGATGAGGCATTCCTGGCGGAGCTCTACGCGCTCTTCTTGAATGTCTACCGTCAGAGCGAGATCCATTTCGACCTCTTGACGGCGCCGTTCTTCC
>DATLWH010000770.1:0-2168 GCA_035576505.1 Thermoanaerobaculia bacterium
GAATCGATCGCTGAAGGAACCGTCGTTCGCTGGTTGAAGAAAGTTGGCGAAACCGTCGAGCGCGATGAGCCGCTCCTGGAGATCTCCACCGACAAGGTCGACGCCGAGATCCCCTCGCCGGCCAACGGAACGCTGACCGAGATCATCGCCCAGGAAGGGCAGACGGTCGGCGTCAACTCCGTCGTGGCGCGCATCGCCGCGGCAGGCGAAGCCGCGGCACCTGCGCCGACCGCCCCTGCCGCGGTATCCGCCCCTGCCGCAGCCACACCATCCCCCGCGCCGCCCGCACCTGCCCCGGCCGCGGTCGCGCCAGCTCCTCCGTCGCCCGCGCCACCTCCACCACCCGTAGCCCCGCCTGCCGCACCGAAACCAGCTCCACAGCCCGAAGCCGCGGCTCCGGCAGAGCAACCCCAGACGACTCCGCAACCCAGCAACCCAGCAACCCAGCAACCCAGTAACCCACACCGCGAGCCCGAGCCCGCCCAACCACCAGACCCCGACTCCCTCGACGATCGCCGCCGCACCAAATCCTCCCCTCTCGTCCGGAAGATCGCGCAGGAGAACAACGTCGACATCTCCCGCATCGAGGGCTCCGGCGTCTCCGGCCGCGTGACGAAGAACGACATCCTCGACTTCATGCAGCGCCCGAGACCCGCGACGCCGCCGCCAGCAACCCAGCAACCTGCTGCCCCCGCTCCCCGTCCCCCCGCCATGACCTTCACCGCCGGCGAGAACAACCGCATCGAGCCGCTGTCTGTGATGCGCAAGAAGATCGCCCAGCACATGGTCCTCTCCAAGCAGACCTCCGCGCATGTGACGACGGTCTTCGAAGTCGACTTCACGAACATCGACAACCTCCGCCGCCGCTACAAGGACGCCTACGCCGAGCGCGGCACCAAGCTGACCTTTCTCCCCTTCGTCATCCAGGCCATCGTGGCCGGCCTGCGCCAGTTCCCCGTCATCAATGCGTCGATGGATGAGACGTCCGTCATCTACCACCGCGATCTGAATATCGGCATCGCCGTGGCTCTCGATTGGGGCCTCATCGTGCCGGTGGTGAAGAACGCGGACGAGAAGAACATCCTCGGGCTCTCCAAGACCATCAACGACCTCGGCGAGCGCGCCCGCACGAAGAAGCTCACCCCGGATGACGTGCAGGGTGGAACGTTCACCATCACCAACCCCGGCATCTACGGCGGCCTGTTCGGGACGCCCATCATCAACCAGCCGCAGGTGGCCATCCTCGGAGTCGGAGGCGTGAAGAAACGTCCTGTCGTGATCGAGACGAAGGAGGGCGACGTCATCGCCATCCGCTCGATGTGCATCCTCTCGCTGACCTTCGATCACCGCCTCATCGACGGCGCCATCGCCGACCAGTTCATGGCCGGAGTGCGGGCGTTCATCGAAGCGGGGCAGTACACGTTGTAGGGCAGTGAAAGTTTCCGCCGCGACGCGCATGTTCTTCTCCACACATGCGCCGCATCCTCACGCTTGCGCTGGTGCTCGCCGCCTCGGTCGCGCAGGCACAGTTCGTCCCGCCCGTTCTCAAAGGCATCAAGGGTGACGGCACGCCGCGGCAGACAAACGGTCCCATCCCCTTACCCGCGGTAGATGAAACGTGGATTCGGGCTCGATCGAAGCACTTCGTCTTCATCAGCAGCGCGGACGAGAAACGGACGCGTTCCGTGGCCGAGGAGCTGGAGACGCTCGCTTCCGCCCTGACGCAGGTCGATTCCACGTTCAGCGCGCCGTCGGCCACTCCGACGCGGGTCATTCTCTTTACAAACCGGCGCGAAAGCAGGCCGTACTTCGATATGCTGCTGAACCGGCGCGATGCGAACGTCACGGGCGTCTTCGTCACGCAGCGGGACAGTGGATCGATGCTGATCAATCAGGACTACCGGTGGCACGGCGGCGACCGGGCGCCGCTGCACGAGCTCGTCCACTACCTCATGCAATCGGGCGATGCCAAGGCGCCGCTCTGGCTCGAAGAAGGAATCGCCGAGTACTTCAGCAACGCCACGATCCGTTCACGGTCCATCTCCGCCGGCGAGCCGATGAGGAATCACCTCTCCGTGCTGCGGCAGCGCACGCGCATGCCGCCGGCGCAGCTCTTTGCCGTCGTTCGCGAGTCCGATGCGTATAACGTCTCCACCGGCCAGGAAGTC
>DATLWH010000771.1:0-8147 GCA_035576505.1 Thermoanaerobaculia bacterium
GTACGTCGCTCCCAGCGGGTAAGGGGTTCCCGGCCAGACGTTTATCTTCGACTGGCTGCGCTGTTCCCGATCCATCAACGGGTGAGCTCGGCAAAGGATGTGCCATGGGGGTGGGGAGTGGGGTGTGGGGAGTGGGGTGTGGGGAGTGGGAGAACGGGGGTCGGGAGTCGGGGGTCGGGTGTCGGAGCAGGAAATCGGCGAGAGAGATCACGGAGCTGAACGTAGGTAGGACTCTCCCGTCAACGTAGGTCGGACTCTCTAGTCCGACCGGAGCTTGCGAGGATGATCGTTTCAGGCCGCGTTCTTCGGAATCGGTCGGACTGGAGAGTCCGACCTACGTAGCCCCGTTTTTACTTCCGGGTGATGCAGCCCGCGCGGATGGCGGTGATGAAGGGGTTCATGGCTCTCCTGGTGCGGAGAGTCTATTCTATGCAATTCCTTCTGTAAATCAGAATCTTCTAGGCGTCGAAGGCTTTGATGGCCTCGGCTTCGGTGTCGTAGACGCTGAACATCGGTAGGAGGTTGGTCAGCTTCAGCGTCTTCTTCACACGGTCCTGCGGCTTGAGGAGGCGGAGCGATGCGCCGTGGCGGCCGGAGACCTTGAGGCTCTGCACGAGCTCGCCGAGGCCGTTGCTGTCGATGTAATCCATGTCAGACAGGTTGAGGAGGATCTTGCGGTTCCCCTCGTCGAGGAGCTGTTCGATGAGGCGGGGCAGAAGATCGTCGCCGACGCCGACCGCCAGGCGCCCCTGAAAATCGACGATGACGACGTCCCCTTTTTTGCGGGTTTCGATGTTCATGCCGGCGCATCATACATCGGGGGGAACGACCTCAACGGCAAGCTGCGCTGGGCGTGATCCGAGCTGCGCGAACCACGACACGCCCGCTGCCACGCAGTCGACCTCGAGCAGATATCGTCCCGCGCCTTGCGGCGGCAGAGTCATGCGGACAATCAACGTTTCTTCCGGGGAAATCTCGCGAGGCGGGTCGGTCAGCCGCTCCCAATGGAGATCGAAGGTGAGCAGTCTTCCGCCTTCGTCGTAGAGATGCGCGCCCAGAGCGACGCCGCCGAATGGCGCGTCCGAGGGCAGCCAGATCGCCGCGCCGCGATTTCTCACCGTTGCGTCAAGCGCGACCGGCTCTCCTTCGATCGCAGGCGAGGAGACGAGCGTCGCCATGATGTCGCAAGCGAGCCCGGCCGCGCTTCGGCTGTCAACGCGCTCGAAGCCTTCCCTGAAGAGAAAGAAACTGCGGACGTCGCGGAGGAAGACCCTGGTCGAAGCCGCCCATTTCACGCTGGTGGCGCCGCCGGCCAGAAGGTCTTCGTAGTCGTCGAGAGAAACGTGAAACGGCGGGACATGAAACACGACCAGCTTGAGGTCGCGGAAGCCGCACGTCTGCGCCGTGCGCCAGATGGCGTGAATATCGATGTCGTTCTCGACGACGCCGTAGGTCCGCATCTCGAATTGCGAGAGTGGCGTGCGCGAGTGCCGCGGGCCCGGCTCGGCGAACGCGGCAATGCCGCCCGGCTTCAATACACGGCCGAATTCGCGCAGCACGTCATCGGGATTCGGTGCGTGGTGAAAGGCGTCGAAACTGACGATCCGCTCCACGCTGCCGTCCGGCAGATCGATACGACGGCCGTCAAACGTGAGGAATTGCGGCGCTGGCCTCTCTCCGATCGGCGGTTGGCGATGGTACAGCTCCGCGGCGATCCGCAACGCGGTCGGGGAGACGTCGAGAAGGATCACACGGCAGCCGAGCTGGGTCAGGAATCGCGACAGCCAGCCGGTGCCGGCGCCGAATTCGAGCACGGACATCCCCGGCGTGAGGCGCAGCCCCTGGAGCAGCGTGGCCACGGCCGTCAGGATCGGCGGCGTCTCGTCCGCCTTGCTGAATGGCTTGGCGAGGTGATGCTCCCAATCCTTGAGCGAGGCGAAGTACTCCTCGGCGGTGCGATTGAGGTCGTCGATCGACGTTCGCGCGATGAGCTCTTCGACGTTGATCAGCGCATCGGGCGGTGCTTCGCCGGCCGCCGGCTCGGCCGCCGGTTCAACGATCGTTGAAAAGGACAGCGGCGCCTGAACGAAGACGATTGCGCTGCTCGCGGCGTCGTGATGCTCGAAGACGATGTGGCTGCCCTCGAAGCGGGCTTCGACGAGGATGCGCAGGATGTCGTCGAGATCGTATGCGTGGCTGGGGATGAACGGCTCGCCGAACGCCTTGCCGCGCAGAAGATTGGCGATGCCGTTGATGGCGGGGACTCGCTCGCGCGCCCCGCGCGTCCATGCCACGAGCGGCGAGGCCGATCCCCGGTAGAGGAAATGAAACACGCCAATCCCGCCGCCGCCGATGCGGCCGAGAAGCTCGCGGAAAAGTGGGATTCCCTGCGCCGGCGGCAACCTCTGAAAGAGAAGGTAGGCGTTGACGAGATCAAACGTGCGATGCGTGGCCGCGAGCTCGGCGGTCGTCTTGAAGTAGATGTTGGCAACCGACTGTCTGGCCGCTTCACGCCGCGCCGCATGGAGCATGGCCGGCGAGCGATCGACTGCCGTGACGGAACCGGCCCGCCGCGCGAATGGGATTGCCAGACGTCCCGGGCCGCATCCGAATTCGAGGATCGATTCCGGCGTGAACTCCGCCGCCAGCCGCCGCCGGATCGTGTGAAACAGGGAATCGACGAGCAGCTCACCGCTGTCGAAGAACTCATGTTCATGGCTGGGCATCCGATTCGCGCTCAGAAACTTCGGATCGGTGAAGACGGCGAAGTACGGCTCGCGCTCGGCGAACGCTTCCCATCGCTTGTCAGGCTGCACGTTCATGCGGACGGGATTATCGTTGCAACACCCGTGAACCTCATCCTGCTCTTCGACGACGACTTCCTGAACACGTCACGTGTGCGGCTCACCGGCCGCCGCCTGCGCCACGTAGCGGATGTGCACCGCGCCGCGCCGGGAGACGAGCTTGTCGTCGGCGTGGCCAACGGCCGCATCGGACGCGGCACGATCACGCGCCTCGACGATGACGCGCTGGAGATGGATGTAGCACTCGACCGCGATCCACCCCCGCTGCTGCCGCTCACGCTCATCCTGGCGCTGCCGCGTCCGAAGGTGCTGAACCGCGTCATGGCCGGCGCCGCGTCGCTCGGTATCAAGCACGTCGTACTGATCAATGCCTGGCGCGTGGAGAAGAGCTACTGGAGCTCGCCGCGTCTCTCCGCCGAGAACCTCCACACACAATCGATCCTCGGCCTGGAGCAGGCCCGCGACACGGTCCTCCCATCGATCGAGACGCGCCGTCTCTTCCGCCCATTCGTCGAAGATGAGCTGCCGTCCCTGGCCCGAGGCACGTGTGCGCTCGTCGCCCACCCGCACGCCAGACAGACCTGTCCACGTCACCTGCGTCAGCCGGTGACGCTCGTCATCGGCCCCGAGGGGGGATTCATCGATGCCGAGATCGCGTCGCTCGAACGGGCAGGATTCACGAGCGTCTCGATCGGCGAGAGGATCCTGCGGGTGGAGACGGCGGTTGCGTTCCTGGCGGCGCGGCTGTTTTGACCGCCTGTCATTGTCGGTGACGCGGGGTATCCAGAAAGAACCCGAGAGGGTGACGCCCAAATGACGCGGGCCGGAAACCCATGCTCCTGAGAATCGGTCGTAAGTTGGTGGATCTGAATTGGCGTCCCCAATGGTTCCGAGCTCGTTGCCAATACGAATAGTCGTATAATTACGCGATGAAGCCCGTGCGTTTCGCCGGGAGTGCTCGAGAAGATCTCGCTGCTTTTCCCGAGCCGGCTCGGCGGACTGCGGGTTACGAGTTGTTCATGGTTCAGGTTGGACGAGAACCGTCGGATTTCAAGCCGATGCCGGGCGTGGGTCCGGGCGTGCACGAGATTCGTGTGCGCGACCGGGCAGGAACATTTCGGGTGATCTACGTGGCCAGATTCGACGAGGCGGTCTATGTCCTGCATGCTTTCCAGAAGAAGACGGCAAAGGCGTCCCGCCTCGACATCGAAGTGGCGAGGCGGCGGTACCGGTTGATCGGAGTCAAGTCATGAAGAAAACGACGCGTAAGTCCGACACGGAAAGCAGCGGCAACATCTTCATCGATCTCGGCTTTCAGCCTCACGAAGCGGCCGTCATGCTTCTGCGATGCGAACTGGCGGAGGCTCTGCGCAAATGGATCGATCGAGAAGGGATCACGCAAGCCCAGGCTGCCGAGCGTCTGGGCGTGGCGCAACCGCGCATCTCCGAAATCTCGCGAAATAAAGTGGACAAGCTGTCGCTCGATTACCTCGTCGGACTCTGTTCCAAAGCCGGGGTTGCGGTGAAGGTGAGGACGGCAGCGTAAGTCGCGGGAGACGAAGGATACACGAGCGTCTCGATCGGCGAGAGGATTTTGAGGGTGGAGACGGCGGTGGCGTACCTGGCGGCGCGGCTGTTCTGAGCATCGGAGCGCTGCCGTCTCGGCGGCGGGACGCCCCCCGACCCAGCCGGCGAGGACGCCAGCGCTCCGGCGCTTCTTCGCGTCGCTCAGAATGACAAGGGTCTCACTTCTTCCTCTTTCCCCGCTTGTTCAACAGCTTCATCTGCTGAACGTAGGGAATGAGATCGTCGTTGGCGGGGTCGCGGATGAGTTGCTGGGCGATGTGGTAGGCCTGCAGGGCCATCGTGCCGCCTTTGTTCGTCCAGATGGCGGCGGTGGTCCGCATCCCGCGCTCGAAACTCGCTGCTTCGTCCATCACCGCGCTGTAGCGCGCATGGAACTCCGCTGCCCACCGAATGGCCTCGGGGTCCTCTTTGAACGCGGCCCGCAACGTCGCGGACGCGCTCAGAGCCGACATGATGATGCCGAGGAACTCGGGAGTCACTTTCACGCTCGCCACGAGCGAACGCGCCTTCGCCAGCGTGAGATGCTCAAACCCCGGGATCTCTTCGGTCATCGCCCGGATACGCTGCACCAGTTCTTCGGGATCGGTGAAGGTCTTGCCAGCCATAGATCATTCTCCTTTCACGTCTTCCTGGTAGACGTTCGGATGCCCCCGAGGGTTACCGAGGTCTTCCGCGAAGACGTCGACGTCTTCGCTGAGGACGTGCACTTCTTGCGGGAAGACCTCTGTGTCACGGGGGGCCTATGCTCACGTTTTCTCCGAAGACCTCTTCGAGACGGAGCAGTGTTCCCGACGTCTTCGGCGAGAACCTCGAGGTCTTCAAGCGAGATCTCGACGTCTTCCGGGAAGACCTCGTCAATACCGGCAAGTCATCCGAAGGTCTTAGCCCGAAGACCTCGGCGTCTTCCGCGAAGACGTGGGGAGTACACCCGTCGCTCGTCGCCAGTTCAGCCGCGGAGCGGCGATATCTAAGTAGCCCAGTGCGTGAGCACTGGGGTAGTAGTGGATTGAATATTCAAGCCGCGGAGCGGCGGCATCTCGGCAGGAGGGTTCCACGCCTGTGTCGAGGTGACGCTGGTCTCAGTCGTTGAAATCGCGACAGTTAGAGATGTCGCCGCTCC
Organism: Thermoanaerobaculia bacterium; assembly: GCA_035576505.1. Taxonomy (GTDB): domain Bacteria; phylum Acidobacteriota; class Thermoanaerobaculia; order Gp7-AA8; family Gp7-AA8; genus JADGNZ01. Next base: position 5,512 of record DATLWH010000771.1, read on the forward strand.
GCGGCTGGCCATCGTCCGACTCGATATCCCCAATGCTCACGCATTGGGCTACGTAGATGACGCCGCTCCGCGGCTTTCCGAAACCTTTCTCAGATCTAAGGGGATCGGCGAGAGCGCGTCACACGCTCCACTCATCGATCAGACTCGCCACCAGTGCTGTCCATCCCGTCTGATGGGATGCGCCGAGGCCTTCGCCGGTGTCGCCGTTGAAGTACTCGAAGAACCAGACCAGATCCTTCCAGTGCGGGTCATGAGCGAAGAGCTCGGCCTGGCGTTTGCCGCGAGGACCGTGGCAGGGGCGATATCCATCCTCGTCAGGGAGGAAGATGCTGGTCATACGCTTGGCAAGATCCGCGGCCAGGCCGGTGAGAGTGGTCGTGTTCTCGGGTGGAGGGACGGGAACGTTTGTCAGGGTCATTCCCCGGCGCCGAGGACGGGCCGTGCTCGCGCCGACACCTTCATCGGCACGCGTATCGACGAAGGCCGTATCGGGGTCGTTGCGCGGCTGAAAATCGTGACCGTTGCGCAGTGCCACGCGCACGTTCCCGCTGTATGCCTTCTCCAGTTTGCGCAGCGTCTCGATCATCAGGAACGTCGTCGGGAACCAGACCGGACCGCGCCAGTTGCTGTTGCCTCCCTTCAGCTTGGTCGCCGCCTCGGCCGGTTCGTAGGTCACTGAGGCATTGCCGAAGACGAACGGCTGCTCCTGGTGCGCCTTGCTCAGACTGCGCAAGCCGTACGTCGAGAGGAACTCCTGCGGATCGGCGACGCGGGCCAGAAGATGCTGGAGCTGGTTCTGATCGACCACGGCCAGCACGTGCGTCGTCTCGCCGTCGTGATGGACCGTCGTGACGCAGTGCTCGACGATGTCGCGGCGGTGCTTCATGAACCAGTCGAAATTCTCACGGAACACCTCGAACGGCTCGATCCACTTCCGCTCCAGCCGCTCGATGGCATACAGCGGAATCAGGCCGACGAGCGAGCGGACGCGGAACGGAACGTTCTTGCCGTCGGGGAAGCGAAGCAGGTCGTAGAAGAAGCCGTCCGCGTCATCCCACAGCGTCCGGTCGCCGCGCATCATCTTCATGGCCGCGCCGATGTAGACGTAGTGCTCGAAGAACTTGGTGGCCAGCCCCTCGTACGCCGTGTTCTCCTCGGACAGCTCCAGGGCGATGCGCATCATGACGAGGCAGAACATCCCCATCCAGCCGGTGGCGTCGCTCTGATCGATCGAAGCGCCGCCGGGCAGCTTCTCGCTGCGGTCGAAGACGGTGATGTTGTCCAGCCCGAGGAACCCACCCTCGAAAACGTTGTTTCCCTCGCGGTCGACCTTGTTCACCCACCAGGTGAAGTTCAGCATCAGCTTGTGGAAACACTTCTCCAGGAACGGGCGGTCGGCGCCGTTGCGGATGCGGTCCATGTTGTAAACACGCCAGACCGCCCATGCGTGCACCGGCGGATTGAGGTCCGAGAACTCCCACTCGTATGCGGGGATCTGTCCGTTCGGATGCTGGAACTGCTCGAACAACATCAGCCAGAGCTGCTCCTTGGCGAAGTGCGCGTCGAGGAGCGCGTGGACGACGGTGTGGAACGCCAGGTCCCACGCCGCGAACCACGGGTACTCCCACTTGTCCGGCATCGACAGGATGCGCATCGAGTTGAGATGCCGCCAACGCTGGTTGCGCCCGTGCTGGCGCTCGGCCGGCGGCGGAAGGTTCGGATCGTCACCATCGAGCCAGATGTCGACATCGAGCAGATAACTCTGCTTCGACCAGAGCAGTCCGGCGAAGGCCTGCCGCTGCACGTTGCGCTCCTCTGGCGAGGCGCGCGTGGGCTGGATGGCGGCGTAGAACTCATCCGCTTCGACGCGGCGAAGGTTGATGACATCCTCGACGAGTGTTTCGATCGACGGGCCGCCCACCGGGGCGCCGGAAGCGTCTCCGTAGGACTTCGTCGACCCGCCGCCATTCGAGGGGCAGAGGCGCATTGACATCGAATACGACGCGCCGGGCTCGATCTCCACGCGCATCCATCCGCATGCCTTGGTGCCGGTCTGCGCCGGGTTCACGGCATCCTGCTCGCCGTTGATGATGCGGCGATGAAAGGCATCCTTCACGTAACGGCTTTTCGACTGTGCCCCTGCTCCCCAGACCCGGGGAGCGTTCGTCTCGTTATCGGTGAAGAGCAACTCCGTGCCGGCCGGAAACGCGAGCACCTGTGGCCCGAGGTGAGCGTTGTGCAGCAGGCCGGCCAGAGCGGGGGTGCTCGTGTCATCCGCGAGCAGAGCGGGGTGGCCACCGGCATTGATGGCGCGGATCGACGGCCGCGGCACCTGCTCGCCGGTCCAGCTCCAGGTGTTGCGGAACCAGAGTTGGGGGATGAGATGCAGGGGCGCGCGGTCAGGGCCGCGGTTGTGCGCGGTGATGCGGAAGACGAGCGACTCGGCCTCCTCCTTCGCCACCTCGATGACGACGTCGAAGTAGCGGCCCTCGTCGAAGATCCCGGTGTCGATCAGCTCGAACTCGGGATCGCGCGGTCCGCGGCGGCGGTTTTCGTCAATGAGTTGACCATAGGGGAAAGCCCGCTGCGGATACTTGTAGAGCAGCCGCTGGTAGGAATGGCTCGGCACCGCATCG
>DATLWH010000772.1:0-3272 GCA_035576505.1 Thermoanaerobaculia bacterium
CCCTCCGATCACTTCTACGACACCGCGTTCATGCGCGCGCAATGCGAGGCATCGCTGCGCAACATGCAGACGGACGTCATCGATCTCTACTACTTCCACCATTGCGATTTCGGACCGAACGACGAGTATTTCGACGACGCGCTGGCGGCCATGCGGAGCTTCCGTGCCGAGGGGAAGATCCGCTACATCGGCCTCTCCGACTGGGATGCGCGGAAGATCATGAAGTTCGTCGAGCGAGCCGATCCCGACGCCGTGCAGCCGTACCGGAACCTGATCGACGATGACTACGAATCGAGCGGCCTGAAATCGTGGGTCGGTGAACACGACCTCGGCGTGGCCTTCTTCTCGCCGCTCAAGCACGGTGTGCTCCTCGGCAAGTACGAAGAGCCGCAGAGTTTCCCCGAGGGCGATTTTCGCGGCAATATCCCCGAGTTCGGCGATCCGAAGTTCCTGGCGCGCATGCGCTACGCGCGCAACGAGATGACGCGCCGTTTCACCGACCAACCGGAGCCGGTCATCCATGCCCTCACCGGCGCTCTCCTGGCCGGAAATCCCACCGCCACGGTTCTCCTCGGCCAGCGCAATCCGAAACAGGTCGATTCCGCGGTCGCCGCGGGCGGGAACGTGCTCAGCGATGAGGACGCGTCGTGGGTCCGGCGGGTGTACCGAGGGATATAATTCACATCGTGGCGCGGCCAGGGGTCACCGTTCGGAAGTACAAGATGGGCGAGGAGCCGATCGTCGATGAGGAGACGCGTCGAATGACGGCCGGCGAGCGGATCGAACTTGCCTGGCAGGTGACCGTGACCGCGTGGGGGATGTATGACCCAGCAGCAATTCGCGCCGGATTTCGCAGAGATGTTGCGCGAGTTATCCGCGGCCGGCGCTGACTTTCTCGTCGTTGGCGCTCATGCACGTGCCGCGGGCCACTGGACATTTCGATATATGGGTTCGTCCGTCGGAGGAGAACGCCCTGCGAATGAGGGCAGTGCTGGCGCGCTACGGTGCACCGATGACCGACCTCACCATGGCGGACTTTGCGTCGCCGGGCATTACGTTTCAGATCGGGATCGCGCCGTACCGCATCGACATTCTCACTGAGCTCACCAGTGTGAGTTTTGAAGAGGCATCGGCGAATCGCGTGATGGCTTCCTTTGGCGGCGGCGTCTATCCCGTAATCGGAAAACGCGAATTCCTCACGAACAAGCGAGCCACGGGCCGTCCGCAGGATCTGGCCGACGCGGATCACGTGGAGAATGCGGGCATCGACACTCCGCGCAACCCCTAGAGGTTGCGAAAAAATACTAACGGGCAATTTGTCATCCTGAGCCTGCCGGAGCCGCTGAGCGAGCGTAGCGAGCGAGCGCGGCGGAGGACGGCGAAGGATCTCAAGATGCGCAGACTTGGGCAGAAGCGCGGCAGCGGTTTGTCGTTGATCTTCCTCACAAAAACCACAATTTCGCTCCTGCCCCAGGCGCTGCCACTGGAGATCCTTCGCCGTCCTCCGCCGCACTTCGCTCGCTACGCTCGCTCAGCGGCTCCGGCAGGCTCAGGATGACAATTGACCGTTGGGGGATCTAATTTTTTTCACAACCCTCAGTAACCCACCAACAACCTTGCCGCCCGCTCGACCTGCGCATCGCTGGCCAGGAACTCCTCCTCCAGCGGCGGCGAGTACGGCACGGGCGTATCGAGCGCGCCGACGATGCGGATGGGGGCGTCGAGGTATTCGAACGCTTCCTCCTGGATGATGGCCGCGAGCGATTCGCCGATCGAGCCGGTGCGGGTGTCTTCCAGGATGATGAGCACGCGGTTGCAGTGGCGGGCCACGGCCAGCACGGCGTCGCGGTCGAGTGGTGCGAGGGAGCGGAGATCGAGCACCGACGACTCGATGCCGTCCCTGGCCAGAGTCTCGGCGACGCGCATCCCGGCATGGACGAAGGCGCCGTAGGAGATGATGGCCAGATCGCCGCCGGCGCGGCGAAGCGCGGCCTTGCCGATGGGGATCGGCTGCGGCGGCCCGTCGGATAGCGCCTGCTTCACTTTCGGGTCGCGATACAGCGCGATGTGTTCGTAATAGAGAACCGGATCGGGATCTGCCACCGCGCTGGCCATCAGCGCGCGTGCGTCGTGCGGTGTCGAGGGCGCCACGATCTTCAGTCCGGGCGTCCGGTAGAACCACGCCTCGGTGTTCTGCGAGTGGTACGGCCCGGCGTGACGCAACCCGCCCCATGGCATCCGCACCACCATCGGAACCGAGCCACCCCAGCGGTATCGGATCTTCGCGGCGTTGTTGACGAGCAGGTTGAAGCCGCTGGCCACGAAGTCGTTGAACTGGATCTCGCCGATCGGCCGCAGCCCTTCGAGCGCCGCGCCGATGCAGACGCCCAGCGTAGCCCCCTCGGAGAGGATCGAATTCACGATGCGGTCTCCGAACTCCTTCATCAGGGGCTTGAGAAGCAGGAAGGCGTTGCCGTACTTGCCGCCGACATCCTCGCCGTAGACAAACGTGCGCGGATCGGCGCGCAGTGCATCGCCAACGCCGAGCATGACCGCTTCCAGAAACGTCCTCCCTTTCGCGTCGAAGGGGGGCGCTTCCTCGACGGGCGGGAGCGCCCTGTTCTCCGACGCCTGATGACGCCACGCCTCATCGAGCACTTCGATGTGCACGCGTCGCGGCTCATCGGCGATCACGCCGACGCCGGCCAGATCGGCGTCGGGCCAGGGCGCTTCGATGACGGCTCGCGCCTCCGCTTCGACCAGCACCTCGGCTTCGCGCTGGAACCGTTCGAGATCGCCGTCGTGAAGAATCCCCTCCGCCTCGAGCTTCGCCGCGTACGTCGGAATGGGATCTTTGCGGCACCAGAACTCATACCGCTCCCGGTCCGCATAGCCGTTGTCCGCGAGCGGTGGATACGTCCACGACGGCTGCGGATCCTTGCCGAGGTAGAGCATGTCGTCGTGATGGGCATGGCCGCACATGCGCATCACCACCAGCTCGATCAACGCGGGCCCGGCCCCCGCGCGCGCTCTCTCCGCCGCCCAGGTGAAGGCAGCGGCGATGGCTTCGGGATCGGTGCCGTCGATGGTGATGGCGGGGACTCCGTAGCCGATCGCTTTGTCGGCGAAGACGCGGACGGCCGATTGCTGCGCCGGCGGCGTCGAGAGCGCCGTCTGGTTGTTCTGGACGCAGAACACCGCAGGCAACCTGCGCGCGGCGCAGGCATTCACCGCCTCGTGCCATTCGCCGAGGGATGTCGCTCCTTCGCCGA
>DATLWH010000773.1:0-6182 GCA_035576505.1 Thermoanaerobaculia bacterium
AACGGTCCTTTTGACGATCATGGTCGTGGCCCTTGCCGTCGCATTTGCTTTCCTCGGCGTGACGCGTCCTACCGTGCACGGCCGCCAGGCCGGCACGAAGTTCTTCCGCTGGATCTCGACGAACGCCGGCTTCCTCATATGCGTGGTCGCCTTCGTCGTGGCTGGCTCGGCGTTGAGCCTCTACTGGGGGCTGGCATCGAGCGAGCCATGGGCAACCATCAAGGGCGACTGGCCCTGGGCTCTGGGCGCTTTCATCGCCATGTCGCTTCTGCCGTTCCTCATCTATTACGGCCGTTATTGGACGACCACTGCCGTCGAGAGGCACGAACGGTTACGCCGGCATGGCACCGGGAAGAAGCTGTTCACGGAGCTTTGTGGCACCCTCGTCGGGGCCGCCACTGCTGCGCTGCTTTTCTACCTGCTCGCACACAAGGTCTTCGATAACCCACTCCTCGACGTTCCTGACCTCACGCCGTTTCCGCCATTCCTGCGCGGCCTGATGTCCGGCGTGCCGATGTCGGAGCTCTATGTCTGCTTCAGCGTGCCGTTGGTCATGCTCGTCTTCTTCGTCCAGGCCACCGCCTTTGTCGGCGTCTCCAGCAAGTACAACGAAGACTACGACCGCGAATGGTGGGGCAGGGCGGGCGCATGGCTTCTGATGGCAGCGGTCCTCCTCGCGCTGGGAAGCGCCATCTCGGTGTTCGGTCCCGTCCTGCTCTACCGGGCGCCGCTCCTGGTCAGCTCAATCGGCGGCGTGTCGGGTGTCATCGCGGCGCTCGTTGGTTTCAGCTCCAAAACCCCTGCTGACGACAAAGAGAAACAGAAGGGCGGCAAGACCGCGGCGCTGGGGAGTCTCGTTTCCGCCCTCGCCGTGCCGCTCTTCGTCATCGTGCTTCTGGCTGCGATCTCACTCGGTACGACTGTGCTCATCCGCCTGATTCGCAGCGAGGAAGTACCGGTGGCGACGAAATGGACGGAGCAATTCCAGTCGAACGCCACATTCACGCAGACGGCGCAAACCGCCACCGGATCGAAGCTCGAGACCAAATACGAAACCGAAAAGACGCCCTACCTCTCCATTGCCACGGTCAACGGAACGGAACATCTCAAGAACATCCACGACACCGACTGGACGATCCTGGGCTGGATTGCTCTGGTCGGCCTCGGCGCATTCGTTCTCTCTTTCTCCATTGGCGTGAACCGGTTCTCAATGCATTCGTTGTATCGGAATCGCATCATCCGGGCCTACCTCGGCGCATCGCGCTACCACCGCGAGCCCGACACCTTCACCGGCTTCGATCCGCACGACAACCTTCAGATGTATGAGTTGCATCCGGACCTGATCTGGCCGACGAGCTTTTCCGACGCCGCGCTATTCATCAAACAGCTCCACGACAACTTTACGAAGCCCGGCTCCGTCGAGCAGACCATCTGGAACGCGCTCGACAAGCAGACGCGCATCTGGATCGAGGAGCAACATGCCGTCGATGCCGACCTGACGAACTCTCTGATTCAGGACCTGAACCGGATTCTCGTGCAGCAGAAGTTCGCCGAGCCCGAGGGGATCGATACGCCGGCGTCGAGGATGCACACAAACCGCAGGGAACTGACCAAAACGTTCGATTCGTTGCGTCCGCGCCAGAAGGCGCCTCTGCACGTCATCAACACGGCGCTCAACCTCACCGCGGGCGAAAAGCTCGCATGGCAGCAGAGGCAGGCGGAATCGTTCACCGTCTCTCCTCTGCATACGGGCAGCTTCTACGTCGGCTATCGCGATTCGCGCGAGTATGGTGGCAAGGACGGCATCTCCCTCGGCACGGCCGTCACGATCTCCGGCGCGGCCGCCAGCCCCAATCAGGGCTATCACTCCTCGCCGGCCATGGCCTTCCTGCTGACCCTCCTGAACGTACGGCTCGGATCGTGGTTGGGCAATCCCGGCACCGCCGGAAAAGACTCATTTGACAAGGCCAATCCGAAATCGAATCTTCATCCGCTGGCTCTCGAGCTGACCGGCACCTCGAACGACCAGTCCTCGCTCGTCTACCTCTCTGACGGCGGCCACTTCGAGAACCTCGCCATCTACGAGATGGTCCTCCGCCGTTGCCGCTTCATCGTCGTCAGCGACGCCGGCTGCGACCCGAAGTTCACGTTCGAAGACCTGGGCAATGCCATTCGCAAGATCCGTACGGATCTCGGCGTTCCCATCGACATCGAGAAGATGGTGATGTTTCCCCGGAAAGCCGAAAGCGAGTTTCCCGATGGCCGCTACGTAGCCACGGCGAAAATCCGTTACAGCTCCATCGACCGGAACGTGCCCGAGGGGAGTGACGGCACCCTCATCTATCTCAAGCCTGGACTCTACTCGGAGACCTATTTTCCGAAGGACGTGTACAACTACGCCACCGAGTCGGCCGACTTCCCGCACGAGTCGACCGCCGATCAGTTCTTCAGCGAGTCCCAGTTCGAGAGCTATCGTGCCCTCGGACGGCACGTGATCAACGAGGTATGCGGGAACTATGCGCCCGCCGCGGCGCCGCACGCGAACACCTACACGTCCGTGGCCGCCTTCGCCAAGGCCGTTCAGAAGGTGACACCGCCGCAACCGTAATCAGTCAACAGCCGGCCCGGACATACCCGGGCCGGCTGCTAGAATCCGCCTCGTGAAGATCGTCGCCTCGCTTCTGTTGACCACGTTGTTTGCCATCAGTCCCAAGCCGCGGCTCCAGTCGCCGATCGAGTCGACGGCGCGAGCGATGCTCACGAACTTCGTGTCGGGTCAGTTCGCAGCTGCCACGCGCGATTTCAACAATGATTTGCGGCCGCTCGTGACGCCGGAGATCCTGGCCGGAGTGAAGGCGCAGCTCGATCGTGAAGTCGGCCCTTTCTATCTCGTCAAGGAAGCCCATCAGCGCCAGGAGGGCGGGTTTCGCGCCATCGAGCTGATCGCGAAGTTTGAGAATGCTTCCGTCTCCGTGGTCGTCGTCTTCGACGCCTTCGATCGTGTAGGGTCGGTTCACTTCAATCCGATTCTCACACCGGCCGTAGATCCCGCTCTCGAAACGGCGGCGCGTGCACTGCTTGCCAATTTCACAGCGGGCCGTTACGACGAAGCAGCCAGGCCCTTCGATACCGCGATGCGCCAACAACTGCCGCCCGAGAGCATGGCCAAGCTCGCCGCGAGCGTCGCCCAGATCTTCGGTACGTTTCGTTCGGTTTCTGAAGTCCACCAGCGGATCGACAATGGCAACAGGATCGTCGATATGGTCCTGTCATACACGAAATCTCCCGTCGCGTTTCGCGTGACATTTGACGCACAGGGCGGTGTATCGGCCTTGCGCATCTCGCCGTACGTCAAGGAGTAGCGTGTTCAGCGCAACGCCGTGCCCCTGCGCGGCTGAACGCGCACGTCGAAGATCGCACCGCCGATGGTCCTCCCCCAGAGCGCCCGCGTGCCGGCGAAGTAATAGATCGCCACGATGACGAGGAAGCCGGCCAGCGAGGCGATCGAGATCGCGCTCATCGATGCAGGCAAAAGAGGGGAGAGTGCCAATCCGAGTGCGGCGAAGAGCGAGAGATCGATCAGGAGCGCTGCCAGCCGCCGGAAGATCGAAGCTCGAGCAGGTGGGGATGGTGGTGCGGCGTCACTGTCAACATCGAACGTCACCGGCTGCAGCTCGATCTCATCGAATCGCATCACACCCTCCCTACGTGGTTCCGCGGTCTCGCGGTTGCGAAGTCTCGTGGCCGGTCGGATCAACGACCCCGAGACTGCGTTACCGCGATACCACGCAACCGCGCTACGTCACTTTCCTCAACGGCAGGTATTTTACGTAGATTTTGAAGAGCAGGTCTTTCGTCTGGCCGGAATAGCGCTCCGACAAGGTCTTGCTGCGCTTGGCCAGCTCGTCATTCGGATCGATCTTCAGCACGTTGTCGAACTGAACGATGGCGTCGGGGAGCCGTTCGTCCGCCAGAGCCGCCGCGCCGAGGTTGAAATGCGCGCCCGCGAGCATCCGGCGGATGGACTGGTTCTGCGGGTCGGCCTGCAGCAGGGGATCGAGATTGGCGATGGCGTCCTGATACTTCTGTTCGCTGAACATCGCCTTTGCCACATCGAGCTTGGCCACCTGTTGTGATGCGGTTGCGTACATCGTCGAGACGTCCGGTGGCAGCGGCTTGATTCGCGCGGCGGTGTCAAAGGCGGTCTTTGCCGCGTCGTAATCGTGTCCGTCGAACGCCGCACGGCCGGCGGTGATGCTCTCGTCGTAGACGACCGCGGACGGCCGTCCGTTGACCATTGCCGCGGCCTGCGACTTTTTATGCTGCAGGTCGGCGATCATCTCCAGCGCTTTGTCGTGTTGCGGATCGGCTGGTTTCACGTCCCGCAGCATGGCGATGGCCTGGTCAAAGCGGGTGCGTTTCGCCAGCGCCTCGGCCTGACGGAAGATGGCCTGCGTGGCGGACGGATCGTAGGCCGGTTTGGCCATGTACTTCGACCAGACGAACCAACCCAGGCCTGCAACGACGACCACTGCGGCAAGGGTTGCCAGCACGCCCGTGCGCGAGCCGCGTTTGGCTGGAGCAGGCTCGATCGGCTTCGCCTTGACGGCTTTCTTGGCGGGAGTCAGCTCGGGAGGCTTGAGCGAATCGTAGGAGCCGCTGATCTCGTCATCGAAGATGTCGCCGTGGGGCTGCGACGGCGTGGGGGGCACGAACGGCGATTCGAACGCGGCCGCGCCTCCTTCGACGACAGTCTTCGTCATTCGCTCGATGAAGTCGTGTGCGGTGAGGTTCCCGGGATCGAGGCGCAGCGCCTCGTTGAACTTTGTACGGGCCGTGGCCTGATCGCCGGCGTTGAAGGCCTGCTCGCCCGCGGCGATGATCGTCTCCACCCTGCCCTCGATCTCGCGGCGCTTCACCTTCGCGCTCTCGATCCGGTGGGAGGCCTCGTCGTTCGTCACGTCGATCAGAAAGATGCGCGACCAGAGGTCGATCGCCTGCTGATAGTCGCCGGCCCTGGCGGCGCGGTCACCGTCGGCGAGGTATTGCTGAATCTTTCGCTGATCGTCGCCGCTCGCGGCGTCGGCGGTGGGGGTGAAGCCGAATCCGCCACTTGCCGGCGCGGCGGGCGTATCGAATGAGAAGCCGCCGCTCACGGGCGGCGCTGGCGCCGGCGCTTGCGGCGTCACCGCTGGGGTATCGAACGAGAAGCCGCTGACGGGAGCAGACGGCGCGGCAGGTGCCGGCGCGTCGAACGAGAAGCCCCCGAACGACGGCTCAGCCGCGGCCGGTTTTTCCTCTTCGAAGGTGAAGCCGAAATCGGTGGCCTGTGCGGCATTGCGGGCCGAGGGAGCGGGCGGCGGTGTTTCGACGACGAACGATGGGCTCCCGCCCGAGCTGAACGACGGCACGGCCGTCTCGGGTGCGGCCATCGACTCGGCAACGCGGCGGATACCGGGGTGCTCACCGTCGAGCGCGCGGGCCTTTTCCAGTTCCGCGCGCGAGGCGGCGGTGTTGCCCTGTGCGGCGAACATCTCGGCTTTGCGGATGAACTGCTCGACGAAGGGCGCCGCCTCGATCTTCTCGCGCGCCGTGTCGTTGACCATGCGCGCTTCCTCGTTGGTGAAGTCGTTGCGCAACACCTCCGAGGTGAGATCGCTGGCGCGCTGAAAATCACGCGCCGCCAGTGCCGCACGCGCCTCGTTCAACGCGTCGCTTCCCGCGTCGGCCGGCATCAGTGAGTCGATATCGATCGACGCGTTCGGGTTGCGCGTCTTCTCGAGCAGCTTCCTGGCCGGATCGAATGTCGGATCCATCCGCAGGATCAGTGTGCAACCCTCCACGACCTCGGCCGATCGGCCCTGCTTGTAAAGCGCCAACGTCTGCTGGAACGTCGAGAGAACGCGGTCCTTCACAGCCGATGAGAGCGATGCATTGCCGGGGTACGTTGCCATGCGCCGTATGAGTCTCCGCGAAAAAGTGCCGCGATTATACTGTCACGCCCAACCCTGAAGGAGCGTGCATGCAGATCATCGCCACCGACCAGGCGCCGAAAGCGATCGGCCCCTACTCACAAGCAATCCGAACCGGCAACGTCCTCTACACCTCGGGACAAATCGCCCTCGATCCAGCCACCGGCAACCTCGTGGAGGGCGACTTCGCCTCCCAGGCGCGGCGCGTCT
>DATLWH010000774.1:0-4129 GCA_035576505.1 Thermoanaerobaculia bacterium
AGAAAGGGCAGCCCAACGACTTCCAGATCACCTCGCAGGAAGAGCTGATGAAGACGATCTCCACGGTGCTGAACACGACCACCGGCATCATGGGCGCCGTGGTCGGAATCGCCCTGCTCGTCGGCGGCATCGGCATCATGAACATCATGCTGGTGTCGGTGACGGAGCGGACGCGCGAGATCGGCATCCGCAAAGCGATCGGCGCGCGCCGCTACGACGTGCTGATCCAGTTCCTGATCGAAGCGGTCACCCTCTCCGGCTTCGGCGGCGCCATCGGCATCGCCGGCGGCTACCTCGGCGCGGCCGTGGTCCGGCTCGTGCTGAAACGCTGGATCGATCTTCCGCCCGTCCACACTCCGGTGTGGGCCATCGTCCTCGCGTTCACCTTCTGCGCCATCCTCGGTATCATCTTCGGGATCTACCCGGCCGCAAAGGCATCGAAGCTCGATCCGATCGAAGCGCTGCGGTACGAGTAGGGGATCGCTGACCGGAGCGCTGGCGTTCTAGCCGGCTGGCACGGAAGTGCATGCCGGCCTTGGGACGGCAGGTGCCGGCATCGTGCCGCCGCTGCCCGGAATCGTGTCGGCGCTGCCCGGAATCATGCCGGCGCTGCCCGGCATCGTGCCGGCACTGCCCGGCATCATGCCGGCACTGCCCGGAATCGTGCCGGCGCTGCCCGGAATCGTGCCGGCGCTGCCCGGAATCGTGCCGGCGCTGCCCGGGATCGTGCCGACACTGCCAGGCATCATGCCGGCACTGCCCGGAATCGTGCCGACGCTGCCCGGCATCGTGCCGGCACTGCCCGGCATCATGCCGGCGCCGCCCTGAATCGAGACGGCACTGTCCGGAATCATGCCGGCGCTGCCCGGAATCATGCCGGCACTGCCCGGAATCGAGACGGCACTGCCCGGAATCGTGCCGGCGCTGCCCGGAATCGTGCCGGCGCGGACTGGCAACTTGTCGGCGCGGCCCGTCATCGAGCCGGCCGCGCCGGGAGACGACTGCGTCCATCTGCGGCATCTGCGGATAAGCCTTCACCGCGCTCTACACCGACTTATACTCTCCGAAAAAGGAGAATCCGATGACTCGCACACGCGCGATCCTCATGGCGGCGCTGGTCGCCCTCTTCGGTACCGGCTGTTTCGAGGTGGAGCAATCGATCGAGCTGAAGAGAGACCTGTCCGGCACAGCGAACTTCAAGCTTGGCATCGACATGGAACCGATGATCACCATCATGGCCAAGGTGCAGAAAGAGATGAGCGGTGACAAGAGTCCGCTGACGAAGGCGGAGATCGCCGCGGCGAAAGCGGACTTCAAGAAGCAACAGAAAACGACGACCAGCACGAGCGGAACCGAGGATCCGCGCAAACAGGCGGAAGGCGGCCTTCCCCCGGGAGTCAAGCTGCTCGACGTGTCGGTTACCGAGAAGGAATTCGGCGCCACCACGAACATGAAGTTCGGGTTCGACAAGCTCTCCAGTCTCGTGGGGGTGAAGCTCGGCTCAAAGAAGGAAGAGGGAGCCTCCGCCGATCCGACCAAGAAGTCGATCCTGGACACGCCGTTCCAGGGCTTGGAGATCTCCGAAACAGCGAGCACGATCACCATTCACACAAAGCCGCAGAACCCGGCTGACAAAGTGAAGTCCCAGGCCAGTGAGCAAGGGCCGAAAATGGATGCCGAGACCGAGAAGATGATGAACGACGCCTTCAAGAACCTGCGGGTGGCGTGGAAGATCACCGCCCCGTTCGAGGTGGCCTCCAGCAATGCCACGCGCAGGGAAGGCAAGACGCTGATCTGGGAGTATGACTTCGAGAAACTCCAGAAGCTGGCCGCCTCCCCGAACGCTCTCGACGACCTCGGCGTGAGCGTCACGTACAAGAAGTAGGAGCAGTTTGCAGCAGCCGGCAGCACCGGAACGAAACGATCGATCCGCAGATGGACGCAGATGGACGCGAGATGAGGGAAGTCGGGAGTCGGGGGTCGGGAGTCGGAGCGACTGTTGCCGTGCTTCTCCGACTCCCGACTCTCGACCCCGACTCCCTCATCTACATCATCTGCGGATAAGCCTTCCCCTCGCGTTACACACTCCCGCGCATGAAAGGGTAAGAGTATTCAGCACCGCGATCACCCGCGATAGAATGTGCAGATGCGAGTGGCTTCTGGTCGGATCGTTGACGGTCGCGTCGAACTTGACGATGCGGAGCTTCCCGAGGGAGCGTCCGTAACCGTTCTTCTGCCAGAGGGGGACACATTCGAGGCGGATGCTCAGACGGAACGAATGCTCCTGGAGTCGATCGCGCAGTGCGAGCGGGGACAAACGGTTCCGATCGAAAAGGTGCTTAAGGAGCTTCGCAGCCGGGAGTGAGCGCTTCGCTTCATATTGAGGTCAGCGAGCTCGCTGAAGCGCAGATCAGCGAGCTGGACTCGTGGTGGCGGCGGAATCGTCTGAAAGCGCCAAACGCGGTTCGGGAAGAGCTCGAACGAGTGTCTGCGCTGATCGCGTTTCAGCCCGGCATCGGTGCTCGCGCTCAAAATCTCAAGTTGACCGGTGTTCGGCGTATCCATATCGAACGGATTCACTACGACGTCTATTACAGGGTTGTCGGGTCTCCGGAGTACATCGAGATCGTCGCCGTGTGGAGCTCCTGGAGGGGAACCCGTCCGCCAATCTGAGTGCCTCGACGTCAGAGTGAACGGGCTGCGCGGTACCCGCGTTACACTCCCGCCCGCATGAAACGCGCTGCCTTCGTTATCGCACTACTCCTCGCCGGCTCTTCACTTGCCGCTTCAAAAAAGGCAACCCCACCGATGAAACCGCTCACGCCCGCCGAGCTTCACTCCCTTGCTCACGACTACTACGAGTGGCAGAAGAAGGAGTACCCGGTCGGTGCCAGCGATCAGGGGTTTCACGCCGCGGACGACAAGCTGGACGACTTCTCGCCGGCGGTGATCGCGCGCAATGCAGCGCATGTCCGGGTGCTGCTCGACCGGGTGCGCGGGGCGAGCGTGGGCGGATGGGCCAAGGACGACGTCATCGACTGGCTGCTCTTCCGATCGCAGCTCGAGCGCGACGACTTTCACGAGCGCGTTCTCAAGCCGGAGCAGACCGATCCGCAGGTCTACGTCGGCGAGGCCAGCAACGCCATCTTCTCGCTGCTGAAGAAGGACTACGCCCCCGCGCGCACGCGGGCGCTGGCGGCGACGGCGCGCCTCAAGGCCATGCCGGCCATGATCGAACAGGCCCAGCGCAACCTGAAGAACCCCGTCCGTCTCTACGCGCAGCTGGCCATCGATTCGGCGCGCGCCATCGATCCGCTCTTCTCCACGAGCCTGATGACGATCGCCGGCGACCTTTCCGCTGACGAGCGCACCTCGCTCGATGCCGCGCGCGAAGAAGCGATCGCCGCCCTGCACGGCTTCGCCGACTGGCTGGAGAAAGAACTCCCGCGGATGACGGCGTGGAAGCCGATGGGGGAGGCGAATTACAACTACATGCTGCGGCACATCCTCCTGCTGCCGATGGATTCGCGCGACGTGGCGCACCTCGGTGAGGTGGAGTTGGGGCGGTACCGCGCCCTCGAGGCCATGCTTCTCGATCCATCGATGGCCGATCCCAATCCGGCCCGGGTGAAGAACATCCCGCCCGATCAGCAGGCCTTCCTGGCCGCGTACGAGAGCCGCGAGCAGGAGATGATCGATTTCCTCAAGGCCCGGAAGCTGGTGACGATGCCGCCGTACCTCGGGTCGTTCCAGATCCGCCAGCTCCCCGAGGCGTTCAAACCGACCAGCCCCGGCGGCTTCATGAATCCGCCGGGCATCTACGACGCCGACAACGGCGGCTTTTACTTCATCCCGACCTACAACCCCCAGAGCCACAACTTCTACATCCGCGCGGCCATCGAGGACCCGCGTCCCATCCTGGGGCACGAAGGCATCCCGGGCCACTTCCTTCAGCTGTCGATCGCCAATCATCTCGAGAACGAGATCCGGCGGCACCACGCCGAGAGCGTCTTCATCGAAGGGTGGGCGCTCTATACCGAGGAGATGCTCGTGCACGAGGGGATGTACGCGCCGGGGTCGGCGGGGGCGGCGCAGGTCCTGCGGCTCTCGCGCTACCGGGCCGCGCGCA
>DATLWH010000775.1:0-3067 GCA_035576505.1 Thermoanaerobaculia bacterium
TCCACGAATCTACGAATCACCAGCCGCGCTCCGTCTCACCCCCGCCACCCCACACGCCGCCGCAATCATGTACTGCGGAACCACAGGCACCCGAAACCGCGACTCCGCTTCTCCCCCTGCCGAGATGAAAAGGAAGTAGACGACCGTGGCCACGATGGCGATGGAAAGGTCGCGGTCGCGCCGCCAGAGCGCCGCCGCGCCGATGACGGCGAAGACGAAGACGGCCGCCGTGAACGCGTCGAGCGCGTGGTGGACGATGGTCGCCGGAAAGATGCTCACGATCTCCAGCCCTTCCCAACGGCTGTCGAAGAAGTTCACCAGCAGCCCGCGCAGCGTGAGCATGGCCGCGGCCCTGGGATGCTGCCGCAACACGCGCCAGCCGATCTGCGAGTAGTACCGGCTTCGGAGCGCCTCCGGCAGCTCCTCGGCGTCGGCGATGTGCAGTTTCGACTCGATCTCCGTGTCCGCATCGTCCTGCAATCCTTTCGCTTCGTCAGCAAGATCAGCGTTGAAATCACCATCGTCCTCGATGGCCAGCGCTCCCGCGGCCCGGTAGCTGAGCAGGTTCGAGCCGGCGATGGAGGAGATCGTGAAGATGCCCGTGTGGTGAAGGTTGCGCAGCCCCCATCCCAGCGGAAGCACCAGCGCCAGCAACGCATAGACGGCGATCGTGCGCGCGCGGACACGGCGCAGCAGAAGACAGATCGCCACGACCACGAAGTACGCGATGGCCACCGGCCGGATGAGCACCAGCACCCCGGTCAGCACCCCCGCCAGCGGCAGCTTGCGCGCGTAGAGCACGAGCACGAAGACGACGAAGAGGATGGCCGTGAAGAGCGTCTCGGTCAGGATCTTGTTCCCATAGTGCAGCGTCGGCACATCCGCCGCGAAGAGGATCGCCGCCGTCAACCCGATGAAGCGGCTCCTCAGCCGCCGCATCACCAGGAGGTAGATGGCGACGGCCAGCCCGACGTTGAGCAGATGCTGGAAAACGATGACCGGCACGATGTGCAGCCCGAATCCCGCCAGCAGCAGCGGATACCCAGGCGTCCGCAACGTCTCGATGACCCCGTTCCCGGTCGTGAACCCGAGCCCGCGCAGAAGGTTGCCCGCCGGCCCGAGATAGGTGAAGGAATCAGGGAAGAAGAAGTCCGGCAGCGCAAAGGCGAAGTAGACAAAGTTCGTCACCAGCGAAACCACGGCCACGACGGCGACGTCGATTCGTTCCCGGACAGGCATCGCCGCGCATTATCCACAGCCAGTCCCCCATCTGCGTCCATCTGCGTCATCCGCGGAGGAAAACTTGTCCGCAGATGACGCAGATGAGCACAGATTGCAAGCATGACTCATCGTGTGCCGGCCACGGGACGACTGAGGCGTGGACCGATCGGACGGGTGTGCAACACCGGCAACGAGACTGCACGACCCTGGAGTCACGGCCCGGTCACTCCGTTTCGTGTTGCCGCCAACAAGCTTCGTGTTGCCACCGACAAGCCTCGAGTTGGCGTCAACACGCATCGAGTTGACGTCGACACGCATCGAGTTGACGTCGACACGCGCTGAGTTGCCGTCAACAAGTTCGCGGTTGCGGTCGACAAATGTTTTGTTGCCGTCAACACCGCCGGAGTCGCCGTCAACAAGCCGAGTGTTGCCGCCAACACTTCGTTTGTTGCCGTCAACAAGCCGGGAGTTGCCGTCAACAAGCAGGATGTTGACGCCAACAAATCGGGTGTTGCCGTCAACAAATTGTTTGTTGCGGTCAACAAGTTTTTTGTTGGCGTCAACAAATTTTTTGTTGACCGATCCAAATTCGAACTTGAAAGCACCTGATTTTGGAAAGAAGTGGCCCTTTGGAGTAGTGGGAGTGCTCGTTTATTCCCTCTTCGTGCCTCTGTGGGGAGATTTCGACCACGGAGGCACACAGATCACGGAGGGAAGCTCACTGCCGCAACTGACTCTCCAGCTCATCCAGCCTCGTCGAGCGGATTCTGGCCTCGTCCACGGTGATCACTCCTTGCCGGACGAGACGGGCCAGGGAGTCTTCGATCGAGATCATTCCCTGGCGTTTGCCGAGGGTGATCTCGGTGATGAGGTTCTCCATCTTGTCGCGGCGGATGTGATTGCGGACGGCGGCGTTGGCGAGCAGGACCTCGACCGCGACGGCGCGTCCTTCGCCGGACGAGGTGGGGAGGAGCTGTTGCACGACGATGGCGTTGAGACTCATCGAGAGCTGCTGGCGGATCTGGGTCTGCTGCACGGGAGGGAAGACGTCGACGATGCGGTGGATGGCCTGGGCCACATCGCTGGTGTGCAGCGTCGAGAGGATGAGATGTCCGGTCTCGGCGGCCGTCAGCGCCGTGTCGGCGGTCTCCAGATCGCGCATCTCCCCGACCAGGATGACGTCGGGATCCTGGCGCAGTGCCGCGCGCAGCGCGCCGGCAAAAGAGGGGGCGTCGCGGCCGACCTCGACCTGTTCGATGACCGACTGCACGTTGCGGTGCTCGTACTCGATCGGGTCTTCGATGGTGATGATGTGCCTGGCCTCCTCGCGGTTGATGGCGTTGATCATCGCCGCGAGCGTGGTGGTCTTCCCCGCCCCGGTCGGACCGCAGACGAGGACGAGGCCGCGCGTGGGCTTGACCAGCTCGCCCAGGATCGGCGGCAGGTTCAGCCCGGCAATCGTCGGCACGATGGTCGGCAGGGCCCGGATGGCGGCGGCCAGCGTGCCGCGCTGCCGGTGGATGTTGACGCGGAAGCGCCAGGTTCGCTCGTCTCCCTCCGCCTGGGGTGCCAGCCGCAGCGAGAAGTCGACCGCCCCTTCCTCGGCCATCCGCTCGCGGATGCGTGCCGTCAGGTAGGTGTCGAGGAGCGCGCCGACCTCGTCGCCGGAAAGGGGTGCGCCTTCGCTTTGCACGAGGCGTCCACCGACGCGGAAGATGGTCGGTGCACCGGCGATGATGAGCAGATCGCTGGCGCCGCGCCGTGCCACGTCGACGAGCAGTGCCTCGAGCGGATTGCCGCTCGGCACCTGTGCCGCCGGCCACGGCGAACGGCTGCTGCTGGCCGC
>DATLWH010000776.1:0-3268 GCA_035576505.1 Thermoanaerobaculia bacterium
CGGGATACCTCGGCACCGAGCCTCCCCTGGTCGCCGCCCGAAATAAACAGACGGAAAGGAAACGAAGTTGATGACCCAGAAAATTGGATTGCGCATCCTCACGGCCACCGCTCTGGCCGCAATTCTCGGCGCTTGCGCCACATCGAAGACGGTCGATCAGAAGATCGCCGAAGCACAGGCGCAGACGAGCAAGAAGATTGAGTCGGTGGAAGGGCAGGTCGAGGACCTGCAGACCAAGCAGAAGGCGACGGATGCTCATCTGACGCAGACCGACGCCCAGCTCGCGGAGCTCAGCCAGGAGGCGAAGGACGCGCTCAAGCGCGCCCAGGATGCCGGCGTGCTGGCGAAAGGGAAGGTCGTCTTCCAGGAGACGTTCAAGGAAGACCGGATCCGGTTCAAGCTCGGCTCGTATGAGCTGGACAAGAACGCTCAGGCAGCCCTCGATGAGTTTGGCGCCAAGGTGACGGCACTCAACGAGCAGTATTACATCGAGATCCAGGGCCACACCGACGACACCGGCGGCCGCAAGCTCAACGACGCGCTCGGCGAGCGCCGGGCCGACGAAGTACGCCGCTATCTTTCCCGCGGCGCGCATCTGCCGCTCAACCGCATGTCGACCATCTCCTACGGCGACACGCTCCCCGCGGCGTCGAATAAGACGAAGAAGGGAAGAGCGGAAAACCGGCGCGTTGTGATCGTGGTACTGGAGTAACTTTTGTCACGCGGAGACGCGGAGTCGCGGAGAAGGCCCCCCGCGTTCTTCGCGTCTCCGCGTGAAACTCACTCGAACGTCGCCACCACCGGCGCATGGTCGCTCGTCCCGATCTCGCGGTAGGACGGACACGACACGGCACGCCCGGCGAGCGCCGAACTGGCCAGGACGTAGTCGAGACGCCAGCCGATGTTTCGCTGGCGCAGGTTGCGCCATGGCGCCCACCAGGTGAAGTAGTCGTCGGCGTCGGGATAGAGCGTTCGGCCGATGTCGACGAGGCCCTCGGCGATCATCGCTTCGAGAAGGTCGCGCTCCTCGGGGCGTTGACCGATGATGTTGGGCTTCCGCTCCTTCGGGTGAACGTCCAGGTCGGTGCGGGCGACGTTGTAATCGCCACAGATGACGAGCTTCAGTCCCAGTTCGCGCTGGGCACGCGCGTACCCGATGAGCGATTTCATGAAGTCGACCTTGGCGGCGTAGTCCTTGCCGCCGTTCGGAACATAGACGGAGGCGAAGACGGTGTCGCCGGCGCGGGCCTCGACGATGCGCGTCTCATGGTCGAACTGTGGATGCGTGAACTTCGGCTCCTCGGGGAAGGTCTCGCGTCGCATGTGGAGCGCCACGCCCGAGTACGCCGCCGCGCCGTGCCAGTAGCACCAGTACCCGCCGAGGTTGCAGATCGACTCGGGGACCTGGGCGAGCGAGGCCTTGATCTCCTGCAGGCAGATGACGTCGGGTTGCGCGTTCGCGACCCATTCCTGAAACTGCGTTTCGCGGGCCCGGATCCCATTCACGTTCCATGTGGCGACTTTCATGAGGTGGATTCTAAGGGGCGGGAGTGGGGGGTGGGGGGGTGGGAGCGACCGGAGCCCGATCTTCGAGTGATTCCCACTCCCCCACTCAGTCCGGATCTCCCGTATCGAACAGCACCTTCCATGAGCCGTCCGGCTGCTTCTGCCAGACCGTCATGTACGTTCCGTCGTGCAGCTTACCCTTGAGAGCCGAGTGGTAACGGCCCCACGTGTACCCGAGTTTCCCGCCGCGCGAGAGCTCAGCTCGCGTCGGCTCCCAGGCCAGCGTGAAGCCGCTCCCGAATGCGGCGATCATGTTCTCGCCGATCTCCTGTGGGCCGATGAGCCATCGTCCGCCGTTGGCCGGCTTTCCGGCGTCCGGCGCCATGAACTCCTGCCAGGCGATGGCGCCGCGCGCCGCCGATTGCCTCGCGAATTCGCGATCGAGTTTCAGCAGGAACTCGGCGTTCGGATTGGTCTGTGTGGCTGTCGCGCACGACACCAGGAGCAGGAGAGCGGTTGCCGCGAATCGTTTCATTGCCATCGAAAGACTCTTACCCCGATTACGAATGTGACGCCACCCCACACGGCGAGCGCCGCCAGTTGGGGAGCGATCTGCGGCAGGCCTGCGGCGTCGTTGATGACTGCCCGCAACGCGTCGTTCAGCAACGTGAGAGGGAGCAGGCGAATGACTGGTTTCACCGACTCCGGAAAGCGCTCGTAGGAGAAGAAGACGCCGGAGCAGAGCCACATGGGCATCATGATCAGGTTCATGATGCCGCTGACAGCCTCGATCGTTTGCGCACGCGATGCCGTCAGAAGTCCGAGGCCGGAGAAGGCGAAACCGCCGACGACGCAGAGAATGGCCAGGAGCGCCAGCGAACCGTTCACCCGCACGCCGAAGATGAGCCAGCCGAAGGCGACCAGAACCGAGACCTCGAGCGCGAGCCATAGGAGCCGCGACAGAAACTGTGCGAGCAGATAGTCGGTCTTGCGCATCGGCGTGGCCACGAGGCGCTTGAGCAGCTTCCTCATGCGGGCATTGGCGATGGTGAAGCCCATGCTCCACATGCCGGTTCCCATCAGGTTCATGCCGAGGAGACCAGGGATCAGAAAGTCGATGTAGCGGGCTCCCTGCTCGTGAACGCGCTCCTCCCGCGAGGCAATGACGGCGCGCCGGCCGGCGGCCGTCTGCAGCGCATCGTCGGCTTCGTTGCGCGCGCTCAGTGCATCGGGCCGCGTGGCATCGAAGCGATAGACAACGGTGTTCGATCCTGCCAATTCCTCGACAAGAAGCGATACTTTGCCCTTCCGCAGCGCGTCTCGGGCCTCCTGCTCATTCATGAGGCGCGGCGCCAACGACGGCGATTTCTGCAGCGCTGCCACTCGTTGCTGCGCGTTGGGCCCTGCTACGACTCCAACCGGGACCCGGTCGGGCGGTTTCTCGCGGAAGGCGAATCCGAGTGCAAGGGCAAGGATCAGTGGAAAGCCGAAGACCCAGAACATCGCCTCTTTCTCGCGGAGGAACTCCTTCGTTCGGGTCGAGGCCAGCTCCAGGATCGCGGGCCGGATGCGTGTTTTCTCAGGCATCACGGAGCTCCCTTCCTGTGAGCGCAACGAAAAGGTCTTCCAGCGTCGCTTCATGCGTCGAAAGCGACACGAGCTTCGCCCCATGCTCTTCGACCGCGCCGATCAGCCTCGGGACGGCCTCGGCGAGCGAATGAACCTGGACCAACCAGCCATCGCGATGCGCTGTGACAGCGGC
>DATLWH010000777.1:0-2669 GCA_035576505.1 Thermoanaerobaculia bacterium
TGAAGGCGTGATCGAGCCAGTCGTTCTCGATCATGAGTTGCAGGATGCCGTTGAACAGGGCCACGTCGCGGCCGGGCCTCACCGGCAGAAACACGTCCGCCGTCCGCGCGATCGGTGTGATGCGCGGATCGATGACGATGACCTTCCCGCCGTTCTCGCGCGCCTGCCACACGTAGTTGGTCGTGATCGGCGAGCACTCCGCCGTGTTCGAGCCGGCGATGACGACGACTTCCGCCTTCAGGATGTCGGACCACGGATTCGCCGCGCGGTCGATGCCGAAGGCTTTCTTGTTCGCCGCGCCGGCGCTGACCATGCAGAGCCGGCCGTTGTAATCGATGTACTTGGTCTTGAGACAGACCCGGGCGAACTTGCCCATGAGATACGCCTTCTCCGTGGTGAGACTCGCGCCCGAAAGCACACCGAAGGCGTTCGGGCCGTACGCCGACTGGATGCGCTCGATTTCGGCCGCTACCCTGGCGATGGCATCGTCATAGGCGACGGGCCGGAATCCGCTTGCGGACGCCGGGTCGCGCTGCAATGCGGTCACCAGCCGGTCGGGATGACCCCCCTGAAGATAACGCTTGACGCCCTTCGGGCAGAGCATCCCTTTGTTGAAGGGAAAGGCATACCACGGCTCGAAGCCGATGACGGTGTTGTCTTTGACCTTCAGTTGAATGCCGCACTGCTGTCCGCAGAAGCAGCAGTGCGTGTTGACGATCCTGTCCGGCTGCACGCCCGTGTCGAGTTGGATTCCCTCCATGCGATTGAGGTGGGGTCCATACGCGTCGATGAGGGTGTCCTGTTCTGTGGGGAGAGTGGCCATTCGATTCTCAGGTCCTTGTGGTCTGACGCCAGAGATCGCCCTGCGCGAGGGCAAGCATCGACCGCCGGCACGCCGGGCAAATGCGCTGGTAGTGCTCGACGCCGGGGTCGTCCACCTCGTAGCGGTACCCGAGGCTGCGTTCCACGGCGATGAGGTCATGGATCTGGATCAGCGGCGCGTACTCGGCGTTGCAACGGCGGCATTTCGCCATTCCTTCGAGTGCGCCGACGTCCTTGTAGAAGCTGACGCCGAGCTGTGCCGGGCGTTGGAAGATGTGAAAGAACTTTCCGAACGGCAGCCAGAGCAACGTGAAGATCACCGTCACCGCGTGCAGAAGGGCCAGGAAGTCATAGCCGTATCCCTTCATCCAGGTGTTGCTCGCCGTGAGCAGCAACCCCGTCACGCTGATGCCGAAGAGAAGAACGAGCGGCAGAATGTCTTCGCCGAAACGCTGCACCGCCGCCGCGCCGTGATCCCGCATGCGCCGCCGCATGGCCAGCATGACCCCGCCGATGACGAGGAAGGCCGACCAGACCAGTCCGTGGAAGATGAGAAACGCGGCGAGGGAATGGATCGGAAACGAGCTTGTGCCGAAGCCGAAGATGTACGTGCGGTAGGTACTGAGATCGCCCGGCACCGTCTCGAAGTGAATCCAGCCGAAGACGAGCGGGAACGTGATGGCGAAGGCCAGAATACAGCCCCACATGATGAGGGCGTGGGCGAGCCCGCGCTTGCCGTCGCGCCGGAAGATGAAGCGGTTCATGGCGAAGTCGCTGACCACCCACGCGAACCAGTGGCGAATGTTCCGCGCGAGGTACTTCCGGCTGAAGAACAGCTGCCACCCGCGAATCCAGTACGTGCGTGTCGGCGGCCGTTGCAGCCACATCGAATAGCGATAGGTGATCGCAAACGTCGCGAAGAGGGTGGCGAAGGTGTAGCCGACCAGGGCCGCGTCGAAATGGGCCAGAGTCCTCGATCCGAAGACGATCAGAACGGCCAGGATCGCCGTGAAGAGCAATCCCCACAGCAGCGCAACGATGCGCTCTTCTCCGACGCGTCCGAAGGTCATCCCAGGAAGCCTACTCCCGATGCTTGGGATGCCATATGACTTTTGTCATACGGGAGGGTGTCGGGGGTCGGGGGTCGGGGGTCGGAGATGGGGAGTGGGGAGTGGGGAGTGGGGGGTGGGGGGTGGGGGTGGGAGAGGGTTGAAGGATGAAGAATGAAGGATGAAGAATGAAGAACGAAGATGGGGACTAGCCTCATCATTCATCCTTCAACCTCTCCCACCCCACACTCCCCACACCCATCCCCGACCCCCGACCCCCGCCAACTTACTTCAGCGACCGGATCGTCGCGATCAGCGCGGCGACGTCGGCCTCGCTCATCTTCTTCCCGTACGCGGGCATCTTTCCTTTTCCGCCCGAAATGATCTTTGTCAGTTCGATATCCGTCTGCTTCTGCACTTCGGCAGAGCGAAGATCGCGAACCTTCATCGATTTTCCGACCGCAGTATCGCCGGCGCCATTCGCGCCGTGACACGTCGCACACGACGCCTTGTAGAGTGCGGCACCATCGGATTTCGCCATCGCGGGCAGGGCCATCACGAGAGTCAAAACGGCCAGAATCACAACCAAACGTTTCGTCATCAGTATCTCCTCCGTCAAACCGTTGCGATTTGCGGTCCAACTACCCTATCAAATCAATGAGGGGCGTTGTATCACGGTAGCGCGTGACGATCATCACCCGGCGGATTCAACACAGTGCTGTGTGATGGTGGGCCTATGCAGGCGTCTGGCGTCATCACATCCTGTTCGAAGGCGGCGGCGATGAACCAACAGCGCGC
>DATLWH010000778.1:0-2811 GCA_035576505.1 Thermoanaerobaculia bacterium
GCGAAGAGCGGCGCCATCGGGACCCTTCGCATAGACCTTGAGCCATGCGTAGGCCTGGAGCGCCTCGGTGCCCGCTTCGGCAACCTGGCTATTGCTTGTGAAAAGGAGACCGTCGTGCAGTGTCAGCAGACGCTTCACTACGGGGAGCATCGCCTCTTGAAACAGGAGAGCCGCTTTGCCGCGATCAGAGTCGAACAGGTTCTTCTCGGCGGCCGGGGCAAAAGCGGTTACCGCGATGATGGTGGGAGCGATCAGATCATTGCCGTACCGGGCCGCCGTGGCAATGCGATGGATGTCGGCGGCGTCGTGCGGCTGGAAACCGGGGATTCGCGCCTGGAACTGATCGAGAAGGGCGATCAGGAAGGCGGCGAGCGCTTCCACGGATCCATCGGCGGCTCCGTGGTCGGGGCGGGTGGTTGAGAGGAGGGGGTACTGCGATTTGTACTCATTAACGTTCAATCCTCGAAAGCTACGCGCGGACAGACTGAAGCGGTTAATCCAAATCGAACCAGTTCTACGCACCGGCAGCGGACGCGCTGCCGGCCGAGCTACATCGATGTCGCGATCACGTTGACGCATACAGCACGGAAAGAGTCACAAGGGGTTCCACGACCAGGCCCTCGGCAGCAGCCGCCTGGCGCTGATGTGGACGTTCGAATCGCCCTCATCGGCGTCGCGCTGTGGCCGGGGCCGCGTGGTTGGGCGGAGGTCTTGCCCGTGTCGCTGGATTGGTGCTCATCGTTTTCTTCCTCGTTGTCATGTGGACGTATCAGGCTCGGAAATGGTTACTCTCGGGTTCCGAGCCGGTGGACCGGGCCGAGGGTTTGGGCCGAGGGATCGCCGGTGTTGATGGGAATTGTGCTCATCATTTTTTCCTCGCTGTCATGTGGACGATTGAGGCAGGGAAATGGTTACTCTCGGGTTCCGAGCCGGTGGATGCGGCCGAAGGTTTGGGCCGAGGGATCGCCGGTGTCGCTCGATTTGTGCTCATCGTTGTTTCCTCGCTGTCATGTGGACGATTGAGGCAGGGAAATGGTTACGCGGGAGTCATTGCGCGCCGGGAGCGACACGCTGCCGGGCGAGCTTTATCGATGTCGTCTCTCGTATGGACGAATGAGCGGGGGGAAAGGTCACATGGGAGGTGTTCATGCGACAGGCCGCGGCCCGCGGGAGCAGCAGGTTCGAAGAGTGGAGGATCGAATCAGCCCTCGATCAATCGCCTCTCGATCAATGTTGATCGGCTCCCGTTCGGCGTTGATCGATTCCTGATCGACGTTGATCGACTCTCGATCGATGTTGATCGACTTTCGATCGATGTTGATCGACTTTCGATCGACGTTGATCGACTTTCGATCAAAATAGATCGATTTCGGAATGCAATCGATCACTGCGCCGACCGGATCTGATGGCGGATGACTCAGATCGCAGGCAGGCGTCGCCTGAGGAAACATCTGACCACCCCTCCCAAGCTCCTCACCTCGGACCGGATTTCGCAATCGGGAGCGTGGGAAGCACGTGGTTTTTTGCATACGCGCGTCCCAGGATCGCGAAGCCGGTAACCTGGCCCGAAGGCATCCGAGCGAGTCCTGACACCAAGTCACGTTTCGTATCGATCCGTTTCTCACCGATGGTCCGGTCGGCAACGGCCGTGAGCGCGAGCAGCGATGCGGTCCAGAAACCCGCGCGATCGTTCCGATCGAGCCACACCTTCGCATCCGCCGCACTCTGCAAACGGGCGGCGTATAGCCACGTGTGCAGGAACGTTCCGTGGGAGCCAGGCAACTGCAGCAGTTTGTCCCGCGTCGCGGCCGATAAGCGGTCAGGTACGTCGTAGATATTAAAGGGAAGATCGCCTTCAGCCGCACCCACCAGGAAATAGATCTGCTGCGCGAACCCGGAGAGATCTGCGGCAGAAATCGGGCCATCGAACCGGCGGCCGTTCTCGAGAAAGGCGATCTCGGCGTCGAACCACTTCCTTCTCCACTCTGCCCAGGCCTGGTAATCCGCACGCGACTGCTTGCCGGCCCCGGCGGTGGTATCCCGAATATGCCGGAACGTCGCTGCCGCCGCAACGCGGTCATTCAGGTCGAATTCGTCGATATCGGCGATCTGCTCGTCCATTTCCAGGGCTCCGAACCCCGGTCGCGCCTTTGCGCCGCGCTCGGCGGCGCGCCGGTAGATTGCGATCGCACGCTCTGGCTCGCGCATTCTCGTTCGGGCGAAGCTGGCAAGCTTCATCATTTCTTGCGTCGCCCGCGTACGGACGCCGGAGCTCTGGGACACGGACTCGAACTTTTCTCCGACCGCGGCGAGGTCATCGATCCACACCAGCATCGCCTCGACGTACTGTTGCGGGGACGGCTCCTTCAGCTGGGTAATCGATGCAAGGCGGTGGTCGAGCGGCGCGATGGCAGCGTTCATATCCGCCTCGGTAAGCCCCGGCTGCGCACCGGCCGAAGAGAGGGCTACCGCCACGGCAAATAGCGTCGCGCCGATCACTCTTCGCGAGTGTAGCATCGGGTCGGCGGCGGGACGCCGCCGAGACGGCAGCGCTCCCCTCTCACACCTCGATCCCCACCGCACGCATCAGCTCCAGGGCGTTGCTCTTGGTCACGACGCCGGGGCGCATGCGGTAGTCGAACGTGACGCGGCCCTCCTCGATCTGATCTTCGAAGTGGACATTGGCGGCACGAGGGGCCAGCTCGTCGGCGATGCGGGCCAGGGCCAGGTCGTGGGTGGTGACCAGGCCGATGGCTTCGCGGGCCACGAGGTTCCGGATGATGGCCTCGGCGCCGATGCGGCGGTCGTGGG